>JABBNX010000184.1 GCA_019352135.1 Pseudomonadota bacterium | reverse complement strand
ATATATTGGTGTTAATACACAAAAATAACTACTCGGTATCATGGAATATTATAAGCAATCGCCCTGTTTCTTCACATCCCTCCCCTTGACACCATCTCTTGCCATGAGGCATAATCCAAACTCATTGATTCGCTTGGAGGCAGTACCGCATGGAAACACCCGACAGTAGTGATAACAAACCCTCTTCCCCCTTCGTCCATCTTCACCTTCACACTCAATACTCCCTGCTTGACGGCGCGATCCGCTTTGACGATCTGATCACCAAAGCCAAAGAACACAATATGCCGGCGGTTGCAATCACCGACCATGGCAACATGTTCGGGGCAGCGGAGTTTTACCTTAAATGCAAGAAAGCCGGCGTCAAGCCGATTATTGGCTGCGAACTGTATCTGGCGCCCGGATCGCGCTTTTCGCGCGACTCCAAAGGGATCTCCGACGCCGCCTACCACCTGATTCTGCTCTGCGAAAACATGGAGGGGTACAAGAACCTTTCCTACCTGACTTCAGCCGGATACAAAGAGGGTTTTTACTACCGTCCCCGGATCGACCGCGAGCTGCTGACGGGGCGCTCCGGCGGGCTCATGGCCCTCTCCGCCTGCCTTAAAGGGGAAGTGGCGATGCAGTGCGGCCGCGGCAACATGGAAGAGGCGCTTGCCACCGCCAAGTGGTACAGCGAACTGTTTCCGGACCGCTATTATATCGAACTGCAGGAAAACACCATACCTGAGCAGGATATTGTCAACAAGCGCCTGATGGAGGTTGCATCCGAACTGAAACTGCCGCTGGTTGCGACGAACGACTGCCATTACCTCAACCGTGAAGATGCTCGCGCCCACGAGGTACTGCTCTGCATACAGACCGGCAAAACGATGGAAGACCCGACTCACATGAGGTTCTCGGTTGATGAGTTCTACGTCAAGTCTCCGGAAGAAATGCAACGGGCCTTTTCCTACGCTCCCGAGGCGGTCAGCAACACGCTGGTGATAGCCGAGCGCTGCAACCTCGATCTGCCGGTGGACGGCAAGACCTACTACTTCCCGCACTTCGACCCACCTGCCGGGCAGAATCATGATGACATGCTGCGGGATCTGGCGACCGAGGGCCTGAAAGAGCGGATGGTAACCATCCTGGCCAAATATCCCGATATGACACTGGAACAGCAGCGGGGCTACTTCGACCGTCTGGAAATCGAGCTGGACTGTATTCGCGACATGAAATTTCCGGCCTACTTCCTGATCGTTTCTGACTTTATCCGCTGGGCCAAGGATCGCGGCATACCGGTCGGTCCGGGCAGGGGCTCGGCAGCCGGTTCCCTGGTGGCGTACTCCATCAAAATCACCGATCTCGACCCGCTCCCCTACAACCTGCTGTTCGAACGGTTCCTCAATCCTGAACGTATCTCCATGCCAGATATCGACGTCGACTTCTGCCAGGATCGCCGCGGCGAGGTGATTCAGTACATGATAGAAAAGTACGGTCGTGACCGCGTTTGTCAGATCATCACCTTTGGTACCATGGGTGCAAAAGCCGCCATTCGTGATGTCGGGCGGGCGCTGAACATGACCTACGGAGATGTCGACCGGATAGCCAAGCTGATACCGGATGATTTAAAGATGACCTTGAGCAAGGCGCTCCAGCAGGAACCGCAGCTCAATGAACTGTGTGCGGCCGACCCGCGGGTAAAGGATCTGCTGGATACGGCACTCTGCCTTGAAGGGCTCACCCGGCACGCATCGACCCACGCCGCTGCCGTCGTGGTAGCGCCGGATCAGCTGGAAGAGTTTCTGCCGCTTTACAAGGACCAGAAAACCGGTTCTATCAATACCCAGTATTCGATGAAATATGTCGAACTGGTAGGCCTCGTCAAGTTCGACTTTCTCGGTCTCAAAAACCTGACCGTCATCGAAAATGCCGTCAAACTGGTGCGAGTGAACGTACCGGACTTCGACATTACCACTCTGCGTGACGACGACGTGGCCAGCTATGACCTGATCAGTATCGGCAATACCACCGGAGTCTTCCAGTTGGAGTCGAGCGGCATAAAAGAGATGCTGATCAAATTGAAGCCCTCCTGTTTCGAGGACGTTATTGCCGCCTGCGCCCTGTACCGCCCTGGCCCGCTGGGATGCGGCATGGTGGACGACTTCATTGAACGGAAACATGGTCGCCAGAAGGTGGTTTTCGACCTGCCACAGCTGGAGCCGATCCTCAAAGACACCTACGGGGTCATCGTCTATCAGGAACAGGTCATGCAGATATCCCGTACCCTGGCCGGCTATTCCCTGGGACAGGCCGACCTGCTGCGCCGCGCCATGGGAAAGAAAGATGCCAAGGAGATGGAACGTCAGAAGGGTACCTTTCTGGCTGGCGCCAAAGCACTGGAGATCGACACGAAAAAGGCCGAAGCGATTTTCGACCAGATGGCCAAGTTTGCCGAGTACGGCTTCAACAAGTCCCATTCGGCCGCCTATGCACTGATTGCCTATCAAACCGCCTATCTGAAAGCCCACTATCCGGTCGAGTTCATGGCGGCGCTCCTGACCTGCGACATGGACAGCACCGACAAGGTTGTCAAGAACATCAGCGATTGCCGGGAGCAGGGGATTGAAGTTCTGCCTCCAGATATCAACTCATCCGGTCTTTCCTTCACCGTCGTCGGCACGTCGATGCGTTTTGGCCTCGGAGCGGTAAAGAACGTCGGCTCCGGCGCAATTGAAGCTATTCTTGAAGCCCGCACGGACGGTCACTTCAAGAGTCTGTACGATTTCTGCGAACGGGTTGACCTGCGCCGGGTAAACAAACGGGTGATCGAGTCGTTAATCAAGTGCGGCGCCTTTGACTCCACCGGAGCGACCCGTTCCGCCCAGATGGAGGGATTGGAAAACGCTTCGAACTATGGCCAGAAAATCCAGGAAGAAAAGGCCAGCACTCAGGTTTCGCTGTTTGGAACCGAAGAAGTGTCACGGGGGAATGGCAACGGTGGCATGAAGCTTCCCAGCACCCCCGAATGGCATGACAAGGAGAAGCTGGCGTATGAGAAGGAAGCGCTTGGTTTTCTGATCACCGGTCACCCGCTGGATCGTTATATTGATGACGTCAAACGCCTTTCCAACACCGACATCGCCAGCATGGTAGAAATGGCTGACGGCAGCGAAGTGAGGATCTGCGGCATCGTTTCTGCTTTCAAGGAGATTACAACCAAAAAAGGCGACCGGATGGGGTTCGTCACCATTGAAGATCTAACCGGTTCGGTAGAAATCACCGTTTTTTCCGACATTTATGCAACCACCTCTTCACTGCTGAAATCTGATGACCCGTTGCTGGTAGTCGGCAAGCTGGAAAAAGGCGACAAAGGATGCAAAGTACTGATCATGAAGGGGGGAGAAGAGAATAACGGCAAACGTTTCCAGCGTGATCGCGGTCCGGCCGGTGACATTAAACTGCTCGCCGAGGCCCGGGCCCAGACTACCAAAAAAGTATCGATCATCCTGCGCACCAATGAAACCCCGCCAGAACAGATAACCCTCCTCAAAGAGGTTATCGAACGGCACCCGGGAAGCATACCGGCATCAATCCAGTTTCTGATACCGGAACGGAGTCGCTCAACCATGCCGTTGACAACCGGAATGAACGTGGCGGCCAGTGATGATTTAAGGCTGGATGTGGAGAGACTGTTAGGATATAATGCCGCCACTTTTGAGTAACTATATGAGGTGATTGATTATGGCAAGCCCGTTTTATCTTGAATTTGAAAAACCCATCGTAGAACTGGAAAAGAAAATTGAAGAGTTGAATGCACTGGCCAGTGACGGGCTGAACATCGGCGCCGATGTAACTGCCCTTGAGAGCCGCGTGGAGCAGATGAGGGCTGATGTTTTCGCCAATCTTTCCCGTTGGCAGACCGCTCAGGTAGCCCGCCACATCAACCGTCCCTTTACTCAGGACTATATAAACCTCATGTTCACAGAATTTGTTGAACTGCATGGTGACCGGAACTATGGTGATGATCACGCCATTGTCGGCGGCCTAGCACGCTTTAACGGCCAACCGGTAATGGTGATCGGCCACCAGAAGGGGCGTGATACCAAGGAAAAGGTCTACCGCAATTTCGGCATGCCCAATCCGGAAGGATACCGCAAGGCTCTGCGCCTGATGCAGATGGCCGAACAATTCAAGCTGCCGGTCATCACTTTTGTCGACACCCCGGGAGCCTATCCCGGCATCGGCGCCGAAGAGCGCGGCCAGGCAGAGGCCATCGCCCGCAATCTGCGCGAGATGGCCAGCCTGCGTACCCCGGTCATCGTCTGTATCACCGGCGAAGGCGGCTCCGGCGGAGCACTGGCTATCGCAGTCGGTGACCGGATTCTGATGCTTGAGCATTCCGTGTATGCCGTTATTTCTCCGGAAGGATGCGCTGCCATCCTCTGGTCCGACGGCACCAAGGGAGAACAGGCCGCCGAGGCGCTTAAACCGACCGCTCAGGACATTATAAAACTGGGTGTCATCGACGAGATTGTCAAGGAACCGGTCGGCGGCGCCCATCGTGATCATGCAGCGACGGCGAAAAACATGAAAGAGGCAATCGCCCGCAACCTTACCGAGTTGAACAAGCTTTCCGGTGACGAACTTGTGGAAGGGCGCTACAAGAAATTCAGAGCCATGACACGGCTGGCTGAATAGAATACCGTCTGTTTCAAAGCATGGATAAAACTAAAAGCGAAGCAGGAACTATCCCTGCTTCGCCTTTAGTTTTTCGCATAATTTACGCGAAGCAACGGCACCCAACCAGCAACACATTGCTACGCTTATAGCCTTCCCTTGTCTTCCAGTTCAACGCCCCCATCCCTCACAAACTTCAAACACAAAAACAACCGGTACCGCTCAATCTACAGCCAGTCCCTCAGGCTGGACCATACAGCCTGCCGTGGTCACAGCACACATATTACCATGACCACAGCTACCCACAATCGTTATTCAACATTATAGCTTCACATATCAGTCAAACTGTTGAGAAAGACTACGATATCCTCGACCTGACTATCGGCCAAACCCAGATTACCCACAGCCGTGCTCAGATTGTCAGCAACCTCCGGGGTAATGCCGCTCCTGTTATTCATAAAGGAAACCATCTCCTTCAGAGTGGGAAAATAGCCGTTATGGGAATACGGCGCGGTCAGGGCAATATTTCTCAGGGTAGGAATCTTGAATTTACCGTTCTGGGCAGGATCACCAATAAATCCACCAAGGCCCAAGTCAGGATATCGGTACGCACAATTAGGATCATTTTCCAAAGCCGGATTCTTGGGTACGCCGGCATTGACATACTTATAATTTGTAAACAGAGGGAAACCGCCCCCAAGCCGTGCCATTGCATGACAGGTTGTACAGTTCTGGGAAAACAGCTTCTTGCCCCGTAACTCCTGAGCGTTTAAAACTCCCGTATCGAAACGGGAGGTGAAACGGGTTACCTCTGCAGAACGCTCATAGGAGGCGACGGCCCTGGCAAGATTATCGAAGGCAACATTCACGTCGGTAAAGGCATCTACACCATAGACTGTGATAAAGAGCGAAGAGATATCCCAGTCACTGGCTATCCTGTCAATGATTGTTTGCACATCAGGCATGTTCATCTCCACCGGATTGAGTGGAGGCCCCTGGGCCTGTTCGGCCAGAGGGTCATGTAACCGGGAACCGGTAGCCCGCCCATCCCAGAACATGCCACCGACATACTCGCCGGTCTTATCCTGACGCAACACTGGACTCAAACCGCAATATGCGGAGGTCGGGGCATTCCGTCCTCCTGTTGACACACCATCGTCACCCAGAGATACTGCGGCGTTATTCAAATCAGCAAAACCGGTCGTGGAGCTATGACAGGTGGCACACGATTGCGTCTGATTATTGGACAACAATGTGCTTTCATAGATAAGCTTCCCCAACTTTTCCATATCTGTAAGGTTTGCGGCGAACACCGGACCGACAGAAAGGACCAGAAAAAATACGGTTGCAGACACCAGATTTTTTTTCATCTTAATCTCCTTTTCAGTTGATATTTCAGTACGCTTTTCAGAAGTAAAGTTAGATTATATAGAGATATGTATCTCCTCCTCTCGTGATGGGATGGGGTCAGCATATGGGGTAGCCGGTCAGCACTGCAATACACAGCCTAACCGTGCGATACAAGACAGGGATAAAAGGAGAGGGCGCTCTGGCGTTCATATACTTGACTAGTGTTTAGTTGCAATAATTAATATAAGTATTATACTGCTTCCATCCCACTTGA
>JABBNX010000183.1 GCA_019352135.1 Pseudomonadota bacterium | reverse complement strand
CAACACCCAAAACCTATTACTCATTTGGTAAAACTAAGTCAGGTTCTCAGCGGTAAACCCGGAAACCAGCTCCTTAAAGGCGAAGATTTTCGGGTTTAGTTATTTGTGGTTCTTGTCTGCGGGTGCAAATCCTAAAGTGTTATTTCAACACCTTTGTGGAATGGCTTGTTTGACTGGGGCTCATTTCAATTCTTTTTATCAGCGACTACCCTGCAAAAGATCGGTCTCGATCCCAAGTTCGTCGGCGGCAATTTGAGCATGATGACGGTGCTTCAGGTGTTCCCTCTTTCGTCTGACAGAAGACATCTGTTCATTTTCTGTGAACATATCATTTTTGTGAACAATTAAAATTTATGTATTATCCAGAAAATCACCACTTGATATTACGTAACTTATTTATTATTATAGACATCATTCATTTTAAATCGTTTCAGTATCGTTTCATAATAGTGTGGTTATAATGACTGTAAACTCCCAAATGGCAAACAAACTTCTTACCGTCCTTTATGACAGACCATTAACGGCAAGAAACCTGAGGCAGCTTCTTGGTGATATAAGCCCGGCGACTCTTTCACGATTGACAAAACTTGTCGGGGCTAAAATCGTCTCTTTTGGTCAAGCCAGGGCAAGCACCTATGCTCGTCCCCGCGATCTCCCTGGAATCGGCCATCAACTACCTGTGTATCGCATAGATGAAAATGGCAACGTACATTTCGCCGGTACGCTATGGTCATTGTATGGTGGCTATTGGTGGGCAGGAGAAGGTTGGCCTTCACGTTATTATTCTTCAATCCCTTGGTTCATCTATGACCTGAAACCGGACGGTTTTGTTGGCCGCGCCTTTGCCCAGCGGTTCGGACCAGAACTTGGGATTTCCGAACGCCTTACCAGTTGGAAAGAGGACGATGTTCTCGTCGCTTTGACCAGACGAGGTGAAGATACCGTCGGAGATATAATCGTTGGTGAAGAATCACTTTCGAGGTATATGGCTGCTTCCCGGCTTCAGCCCGTAATTAGTACTATTGCTGATTACCCCAGACTGGCAGAAGAAGCGATAGCAGGTGACCCTGCAGGTTCATCTGCTGGTGGTGAACAGCCGAAGTTTACCGTTTTGACTGAACGGGAAGGTTTTCCAAGAAGGGTATTGGTAAAGTTTTCACCCCTGCTGTCCACTCCTTCCGGACAACGGTGGTCAGATTTGCTGGTATGCGAACATATTGCGCTCAAAATAGTTGGAGATATGGGTATTTCAGCTGTGGCGTCTTCAATCCATCACGTTGGCAACAGGACCTTCCTGGAAGTAGAGCGCTTTGACCGCGTTGGCATACTTGGACGAACCCCTGTTAACTCTTTGACTGTTGTAGACGCTGAGTTTATCGGAGTGGGAAGTAATTGGACGGCTGCATCGAAAAAACTGCTTTCCGCTAAAATACTTTCACCAGAAGAGGCAACAAATCTCTTCAAGCTGGATTTGTTCGGCAGCTTGATTGCAAATACGGACCGGCACCATGGCAATATCTCGTTGATTCCGGCAAACCCGGAACGAACCAAATTCAAACTTTCTCCGGTCTATGACATGCTGCCGATGTTCTATAGACCAAGAGACGGCGAAGAGCTATCTGTGGGGACGTATCACCCCCCGGTAACTTTTGAATTGGGTGACGTGTATGAAAATGCCAAGAGGTTTTGGGTAGAAGCTGGAAAAGATCTGCGCATATCGGAGCCGTTCCGGAACTTGTGCGCCGAAAACCATGACATTCTGCAGAAGATGGCCAGTGGACCGCGAATCATTGGACCACACGGATAAAACGTTGATGAAGAATGGTAGAGATCAACTCATTGAGTTAATCACCTAGCATCCCTGCAGCGTTTTTGCTATAATTGGCTGTCTAAAAACGATTACGAATCTAAAGGAACAGACATGAAACCAGGGTTTTCGGATGTGTTGATTGGACTTCAGTACGGCGACGAAGGGAAGGCGAGGATCATTGACGTAATCGCTGATGAGTATGACATCATAGCGCGTTTTAACGGCGGCTCAAATGCCGGCCATACCATCGAAGCTGGCGACATACGAATCTCGCTCCATCAAGTGCCGTCCGGCATCTTCTACAAAGACAAGATCCTCTACGTCGGGTCCGGGTGTGTTGTTAATCCGGTGAAGCTGATTGCCGAAATCGACGAGATCCATGCAGCTGGCGTGTCGCTTGGAGGCAGATTCCACATTTCGAGCCTTGCGACGCTCGTCCAACCCCACCACATCCTCGTTGACAAACTGATCGGCGGCGACATCGGGACGACCGGTCAAGGCATTGGCCCCGCATACTCTGACCGTGCTCTACGCATGAAGGATGGGCGACTTCTGAACATCCGCACTGGTGACCTCCTGTCGGACTTCGACGGAACGCTGCGTCAGATCCGGGTCAACCTGGAGGCAACCCTGGTCGCCAACAACCTCGAGATCGACAATCGCCACATCAGCCAGACAATGGAGGAATTCGCGAACGCCGCTCGTATAGTCGTCACGTACATCCAGGAAGACACCCTTTTCCTGTCGAAGTTGGTGCGCCAAGGTAAAAACGTGCTGTTTGAGGGCGCTCAGTCCTTCATGCTGGACGTAGTGAAAGGATCCGTGCCGTACGTTACGTCCAGCTCAACCCAGGCGGCAGCTGCATACTCCGGCGGTGACCTGCCCCCTACCTTCCATCGCAAGACTATCGGGGTTGCCAAGGCAATCATGTCGCGAGTCGGTAGCGGCCCGTTCTCCTCCGAGTTCGGAGGGCCGCGGTCTGAGGCCTATTGCAAAGAAAAGAGCAGCGCGAAGTCCTTCAAGGAAATCGAACGTCAGCAGTCTGCTGGTGACTTGCTGCTCTCGGATGACCCCTTTGAAGTCGGCGTCGCTCTTCGCATTATTGGTAACGAATACGGCGCGACCACGGGCCGCCCGAGACGCCTCGGGTGCCTCGACCTGGTCCAGCTTGCATACGCTGTAAAAGCCAACGGCGTAGACGAAATTTTCCTCACGAAGTGCGACTTGCTGCGAGATTACTCGAGAACTAAAAACGGCACCATGCCGATTGTGACAGGGTACCTGTCGAATGGTAAATCTATCGACTATGTGCCGGCTTCTGTCAACAGCTGCCGTGAGCTGGAGACTGCCGTCGAGAACCTTCCATGCTTCACAGCCGACATCTCGACCGCAAAATCAGCGGCTGATCTGCCGAAAGAGCTACTGACTCTTCTCGAGCGCATCAATGAGACTTCGTGTCAGGTGAGAGGCGCCGGGGTCGGGCCGGAGCGAGACCAGTTTGTGCTGCTGGAGTCGTAGCGGCAGCGCACGCCACGGAGACCTCTGATTTGACGCCGTTTCAGACACCTTGACATAACCCGTTGCTTTCCAGCTGGTATCATAAGGCGCTATATTTATGAATATAAATTCATTATCTGACCCTTTAAAACTGGACCCAAATTAAAGGGGAACTTCAAACGAGAATCACATGTCCAAACCTAAATTCCCGCAGCCGTATCGTCACGACCACGGTCCAATAAAAAACATCTATATGGTTGTGGAGTTGCGTGAGAGAAGGGGTCCCGTTTGGCTTGTTGCAGCAATTTTGGTAAAATTTCGAAGAATAAAGTGCCCGAGTTTATGCAGAATATGAAGTTAAGGGAGTAATTTTGAAAAGACATCCATCAACCATGGGTAGGCTTTTGTTGTTCTCCCTCGCACTTCTGATTCCAACCGGTTGTGCGACTAAAGACTATCACACCGCAAATAGGGAATCAGCCGGAATAGCTCCACTTCCTGCAGCGAATAAAGGAGCAGTGCTGCAAGTGTACGGAGCATCCACATGGGGCTGGCGTGGTTGGTTCGCAATCCATACCTGGATTGCAACGAAACCGGCCAACGCTGAATCTTATACAGTTTACGAAGTCATCGGCTGGCGACAGCGCCGAGGCCTACCAGCAATGCGCATCGAAAAAGATCTTCCCGACCGCTATTGGTTTGGTGAGCGCCCTCGCCTTCTTAAAGACTTTAGAGGCGAGTCGGCGGATAAACTGATCGAAGCGGTAGATCGAGCGGCAAAAAGTTACCCGTGGCCCGATACCTATAAGGCGTTTCCAGGCCCTAACAGCAATACCTTCACCGCCTGGATAGCCAAGCAGGTGCCCGAACTGGGACTGGACCTCCCCTTTTCAGCCATTGGTAGTGGATATGCAGAAACAAAAGCCAAATGAGACCGGCCTTAAGGGAGAATATTTTATGCGTATAATTGTTTTGTCAGCTTTTATTTGTTTGTTTGCCGTCCCTTCGATTGCTGCAGAATCAGTAGCAACAGAAGTTAAAGAGATCATTAACACAAAATCGGGAATCAAATACACTTCGTACAGAGAAGGAACTGGGGCATCTCCAGGGCCAAGTGATACTGTGAGTGTCAATTATCGAGGGACCCTGCCAAATGGCCGTGAATTTGACAGCTCCTATAAAAGCGGAAGTCCAGTACAGTTCCAGCTTGATAAAGTTATCAAATGCTGGACTGAAGGATTACAGTTGATGAAAGTTGGCGGAAAGGCTGAACTTGAGTGTCCGTCAAAACTTGCATATGGTGACGCTGGCGTTCCAGGCTCAATACCACCTTTTACTTCGCTGGTGTTTGAAATTGAGTTGCTTGATGTCAGATGAGGTGTTTGGTTAGTTGGTCAAGGTGATCTTGTAAATCAAGTACCAGGAGATCATTTACTGAGTAATGCTTGATCGTAAATGCATATGTTTTCACCATAAACGCCTCCTTCTCAATCTCTTTACGGAAGAAATTACAATAACCTCTCTCATTGCCCTCGCACTGCTATTACATCTGCTTAATTGTAACATATTTTTTTGCAGGTATACTCACTGGTAGCATGTATCGATGTGTCGAATCTGAATGAACCCTGAAAGAACGTTTCGGATCTGTTTATTAAAATGAGAATATGGAGACTGTCATGGCAAATACGATAAGTCGCGAGATTCAGTTGGCCTCACGCCCCCACGGAATTCCCACAGCAGCAAATTTTACCCTGGTGCAAACCACACTGCCCCCACTGCAAGATCAGGAGGTGCTGGTTCGTAACCTCTTTATGTCGGTGGATCCCTACATGCGTGGTCGCATGAATGAAGGGAAATCATATGTTCCACAATTCGAGATCGCTAAGCCACTGGAAGGAGGTGCAGTCGGTGAGGTCATCGAGTCGCACGCCACCGGATTCAAGCCGGGTGATATCGTTACTTCCAGCTTTGGTTGGCGGGAATACTTTATCGCTGCACCGCACGAATTGCAGCCGGTCAGCCGCGAAATTCAGCCGCTCTCGGTGTACCTTGGCGCCCTCGGCATGACGGGACTGACCGCGTGGGCCGGGCTGCATCAGGGTGAGGTGAAAGCGGGGGAAACCATTTATATCTCGGGCGCTGCCGGTGCGGTGGGAAGTGTCGCCGGGCAACTCGCCAAATTACTCGGCTGCCGGGTAATCGGGTCTGCCGGTTCAGCGGAAAAGGTGAAGTTTCTGCGGACAGAATGCGGATTTGACAGCGCTTTTAATTATAAAGATGGTTTAGTTCTCGACCAACTGAAACTGAATGCGCCGGACGGGATCGATGTCTATTTCGATAATGTCGGAGGAGAATCGCTTGAAGCAGCACTGGCAGTTTTGCGACTGCACGGTCGGATCATCGCCTGTGGCGGTATCTCCGGATATAACGCGGAACGCCTAATGCCCGGGCCGGCCAATCTCTTTAACATAACGACCAAACGGCTGACAATGAAAGGCCTGATGGTTTTTGATTGGATGGATCGACAAGCGGAGTTCAGGAAAGAGGTGGGGGACTATTTTCAAGCCGGCAAACTGAAGCACAAAGAGACCGTGGTGGAAGGACTTGATCGGGCGGTTGCCGCGTTCATCGGCCTTTTTCATGGGCAGAATGTTGGCAAGATGGTTGTAAAATTAACTTAATACAATCATCAACTTAGCGTCCCACGCACCCTGAAGGGATGCGCCTTGTCGGCAAGTAACTTGCGGCACGGTTCATAATCGGCTATCTTTTCTGTTGGCAGCCGGGATCTGGCGGCAACATCGAGATCCGTGGCTTTGGCAGTTTCTCTGTGCGTGAGTATGGTGGCTGCCATGGCCGCGACCCGAAGTCTGGACAACAAATTGAGTCAAGGCTATAAAACTGCCCTTCTTCAAAACAGGCAAAGACCTCAAGGACCGCATCCTTGGGTCGTAAGATGATTAAATAGGGGTAGTGACCACATAGCTGTC
>JABBNX010000182.1 GCA_019352135.1 Pseudomonadota bacterium | reverse complement strand
ACCGGGATTCCCCGGACGTTAAGAAAAAGGTGCTTGACTCAGTATTTGCGCCCACCACCGGTTCCCATGCCGCCACCAGGCCCCATGCCATTGCCGGGTCCCATACCACCGCCAGGTCCCATGCCCATGCCTCTGGCTGGCGGTACGTCGGGAAGGGTAATCCCTTTCGCCTTGGCCCGAGCTTTCATGAGCTCGTGATGTTGTGTGCGGATTTGTTCCCGCTCTTTAACCGTTTTCGCAGCACGCATCCTGGCGCTATATTCGGCTCGTTCTTGTTGAGTCATAAGCTGGCTACCATAGATTTGGACTTGCGATTTATCTTGCTTCTGATCCTGGATTTTATCCTTGGTTCTATCCTGATCTCGTTGTTGATCAGCAGCAAATACAAAACCGGATGGCAGCAATAGTGAGGTTGCAATAACGTACAGTAGAACTGATTTTCTCATCATAGTGGACTCCTTTGAGGGGTGACAGAGAGCATACGTTGCCCAAACATGCACCAGTCTGATGTATGTGAAGTAGTAAGCCTTCACAAGTCATGCCAAGACAATTATTGAGTTTGGTTACAAAATTGATACGTTAGGGATGTGTCGGAATGTGATGAATGGTAAAAAATTTATCAGGATCAGGATAATCTAGGTGACGTGTGTAGTGCGCACAGGCGGATTGCGCCCGTAATTGCGCGAAGGTAATTATTTCACCACGTGCTCAATTTATTGCATGCGGGTTTACAGCACGCCGCTCCTCGGATGTATTACCACCCGGCAGCTCCGATCAAGGGAACAAAGCGGACACCGCAGAGCTCTTCATGGCGGTAGTCATGTTCAGACACCCGCCGCACCCGGACCAGTTCCTGTAAATCGTAAGACCTTCCCACCGGAATGACCAACCGCCCTCCAATCGCGAGCTGCTCGCAAAGAGGCTGCGGTACTTTCGGTGCGCCGGCGGTGACGACGATGGCGTCGTATGGTGCATGCTCCGGCCAACCGAGGGTGCCATCGCCTTCATGGATAACAACATTCGTATAGCTGAGTAGTTCGAGGCGTTGTCTGGCTGCCTCGGCCAATCCACCCAGACGCTCGACGCTATATACCATCTTCACGATCCTGCTTAGTACTGCCGCGGCGTAACCGGATCCGGTGCCGATCTCCAGCACCCGGTCCGTATGGTTCAACTCCAGCGCTTCGGTCATGTATGCCACAATGTAGGGTTGCGAGATGGTTTGCCCTTCGGCAATTGGCAGTGGATGATCGCCATAGGCTTTTTCCCGCATCCGTTCGTCAACGAATGCTTCACGCGGTACATCACGCATGGTCTTAATGACCTCCTGGTCCCGGATTCCGCGACCCAGCAGGTGGTCGCGAATCATGATGTCGCGTTGATAATTGAAGGCTTTCATATATACGGCGTCACATGCCGATGCCGGCTATGGCGGCGCCGCAGTCCGGACAGGCTCCGTTGCTGATCCTGACCTTCTCTATGGCATATCCGTACCGTTTGATCAGCAGGGCTGAACAGGATGGACACCTGGTATTCTCGCTCCCCTCGCCGGGAACGTTGCCTTCGTAGACATATCGCAATCCCGCGGCAAGCCCGATATTGCGCGCTCTGCGCAGAGTTTCCAGCGGCGTCCGGGGGAGGTCGGTCAATGTGTATGTGGGGTAGAACTGGCTTACGTGCCAGGGGGTGTCAACCCCCAGATGTGCAACAATAAATGCTGCCAAGGCCTGCAGTTCCTTGTCGGAATCGTTGAGCCCCGGAATGATCAGGGTGGTGATTTCAAGCCAGATCCCCTGTTTACGGTATTCAATAAGAGAATCAAGTACTTCGGATAGACTAGCGTGAACAATATCGCGATAGAAGTTTTCGGAAAAGCCCTTCAGGTCGATATTGGCCGCATCCAGATACGGGGCAATTGTAGCCAGTGCTTCACTGGTAATATAGCCGTTGGTTACGAAGATGTTTTTCAACCCCGCTTTTCGGGCGAGGCGGGCGGTGTCGTAAGCAAACTCGAAGAAAATGGTCGGCTCGGTGTAGGTGTAGGAAATTGATTGGCAATCATTGTCTCTGGCCCGCTGCACAACATCCTGCGGTGTCAGCTCCGATCCACGGACAGGCGCATTCCGGTCTACCTGGGAGATTGCGTAGTTCTGGCAGTGGCGGCAACGAAAGTTGCATCCTACCGTAGCTATGGAATAAGACTTGCTGCCCGGCATGACATGGAAGAGCGGCTTCTTTTCAATTGGATCCACGTGTTCGGCGCAGAGTTTCCCGTAGACAAGGCTGTAAAGCATGCCCCCGCGATTCTCGCGGACTGCGCAGATGCCGCGGGCTCCGTCGCTGATCAGGCAGCGGAATCGACAGAGGCTGCAGCGTACCTGCTTATTGTCCTCCTGAGTATAAAACATGGCTTCCTTCATTATATATTCCTCCGTGTAACACTCTTAGTACAAAGATGATAATTAACTGGAAAGAAAGCAAAAACAAGACCAATTGAAATAACCATGTAAAATCGTTTTTATTGACGTAACTGCATAACCTGAAGCGTATCAAAAAAATGGAATTAATAACGAATAAGCACAGTATAACCAGTATTTCCGGGATAGATATCATGTGTTTTGCTGGTTTGTATGAGATGTTAAGAAAATAGCAATGCAGATACATTATTACATATAAAAAATAATACATTATATTAGTATGTTATCGCTTTTGTCTCCAGACGTCATGGATGTTTTTTTAAAAAAAGTAGCAGAGTTTGATATCAGTAAGTATTGTAATTAGTAGTAATAGCTGATTATTTTTACATACGTTCTCGGCACGAAAAATGGACAAGTATTTCTCTGTTGATTATTAACAGCAAGGGAGGAGTCTGTCATGGCAAGTTGGGATATGTTCAGAGAGTTGGATAGTTTGAAGAAAGAAATCGATGAGGCGTTCCGTGGTGCTGGAATTGGCCGTCCATTCGGATCGACGTTTCTTGCGCCGATAACCACGCGGCGTTTTCCTCTCGTCAATTTTAGTGAAGATGATAAGTATTTGTATGTCGACGCTCTTGTTCCCGGTGTTGATCCAAAGAACATCGATCTCTCGGTGGTGAGAAACAGCATCACTATCAGTGGTGAGCGCAAACCCTTTGAGGAGAAGGATGGACAGGTTGTGCATCGCAGTGAACTCGGCTACGGTAAATTTTCCCGAACGTTGGAATTGCCCATAGATATTGCCCCCGACAAGATCAAAGCCGAGTGCAAGGACGGCATTATACAGATTTCCCTTGGCAAGGCCGAACACGCCATTCCCAAAAAAGTTGAAATCAAAGCACAGTAGAAAGGAGAACGGAATTATGCAAGCCACCAGTGTAGCCAAAAGAAGCGACGAAAAAAACGTCCAAAGCCGTGAAGAGACAAGAGCCAGCGAACGATACCTCAGGCCGGTCGTAGATATTATCGAGGCAGAAAACGGGCTGACCATGATTGCCGATCTCCCCGGTGCAGCAAAAGACACCCTTGATATCAATGTCGATAAGGGTATCCTGACTCTCAACGCCCCGGTCTCACGCAGCATGCCCGGAAGACCGCTATACACCGAATTTGAGTATGCCCACTATTACCGGCAGTTTACCATTCCGGAAAGCCTGGATCACGAGAAGTCGAAGGCTGATTTCAGCAACGGTGTCCTGACGTTACGGGTGCCCGTGGCTGAGTCGGCAAAGCCGCGTAAAATTGAGATAAAGGCGGGGTAGTAAATGCCGGAAAGCGAAGCCGGGAAGCAGGCAAGTCGAAATATCAATGTGAATAGGCGGCAACAAGCATGATTCATGAGTCATATATGCATGCAATGATACTGGAGCGGCCCGGCGAACAGCTCAAAGCTGTAAAGGTGCCGATTCCTGTTGCCGGCGACGGTGAGTTGCTGCTCAAAGTGCAGGCCTGCGGCATTTGCCGCACCGATTTGCATATTGTGGATGGTGAGTTGACTGAACCGCTACTGCCGTTGATACCCGGACATCAGATTGTGGGCATGGTAGAGGCGGCAGGAAAGGGTACGAAAGGTTTTCATCCGGGAGATCTGGTTGGTGTGCCCTGGTTGGGGGGGACGTGCGGAGTATGTGACTACTGCATGTCCGGCCGGGAAAATCTTTGCGATCTCGCCATCTTCACCGGTTATCAGCGTAACGGCGGCTTCGCCGAATACTGTACTGCGGACGCCAGGTTCTGTTTTAGCCTACCGGAGGATTATCCTGCAACCCAGGTTGCTCCTCTGCTGTGTGCCGGACTGATCGGTTACCGCTCACTGCGTATGGCCGGAAACGGAAAACGTCTGGGCATTTATGGTTTCGGCGCGGCGGCGCATATTGTGACCCAGGTCGCAGTCTGGGAAGGGCGTCAGGTCTATGCGTTTACCCGCCATGGTGATGAATCGGGGCAACGTTTTGCTCTGGAAATGGGCGCCTGCTGGGCAGGGGGGGCAACGGAACGGCCACCGGCCTTGCTGGATGCTGCCATTATCTTTGCACCAGCTGGTGAACTGGTGCCGTTGGCGCTACGTGCGGTCGGCAAGGGCGGGGTGGTGGTTTGTGGCGGCATTCATATGAGCCCGATCCCCAGTTTCCCGTATGAACTTCTCTGGGGAGAGCGCACACTTGTTTCTGTGGCCAATCTGACCCGGCAAGATGGTGAAGAATTTTTGGAATTAGCCCCGCGGATACCGGTAAATACTTCAGTAGAGGTTTTCCCGCTGGAAAATGCCAATGAAGCGCTTGCTGCCTTGCGAACTGGAATGATCAAGGGAGCGGGAGTGCTGGTGCCATAAAAAACAACAGTGGAGGTACAAAAAATGGTTACCACAACGAGGAGAACCGAAGAAAAAGGGCAACGCACTCCACGCAGCATGGACGTTTATCAAGAGAAGGGTGGAGTCAAAGGTGTTGCTTATTGCGCATGCGGAGCCGAGTTTCGCAATAAACGCTGGTATTGCGGGGATAGTGGAGCGATACAAATTGAGGAACATGAACTTGTCTGTCCGGCCTGTCACAGGATTGCCGATCATAACCCGGCAGGAATTGTGTCCCTGGGGGGAGAATTTCTTGCCGACCATGAGAGTGAGATACGCAACCTGATCAACAATACGGCTCAGAGCTCCGTGCTGAGGAATCCGCTTGGCAGGGTCATGGATATCTGTAATGAGACTGATGGTATCACTATTACCACCACAGATGTAAAGCTGGCCCAGAAAATCGGCAGGGAAGTGTTTAAATCGTATGGCGGCCAGCTTCAATATACCTGGGCCCATGCCGAGTCACCCGTCAGGGTTACATGGTTTCGCTAGTCATAACTGTTCCTATCTTAACTGCACTGAAAGTTTGTTGACGAAACGTATTTTTGCGGGATGACTATTACCTCGATTCAGGGAGATGCGTCAGAAAACGCACGGATAATAGCGTAATCTGGTGCAGATAAGAAGGGAGACTGCAATGCCTGGGTATGCCAAACCGGTTTTTTTAATTTTTTTTGTCATAATTGTAGCGGGCACAACCGGCGGTTTTCTTGCAGCCGACAGAGGTCGAAGGGTTTTTGTCTGGTGCCTGCTTTGTGGCCTGTTGCCGCCATTTCTTCTGATTCTTTATTTTGCCAAGCCGCTATGCGAGGTTGAAGGGGTATTTAAAAAATGTTCAAAATGCGGAGAATTGATCAAATGGCACTCCCCCGTCTGTAAATACTGCAAAACCGAACAGCCGGGGTGATTAATACGTAATTAATCGGAGCAATCTTTTTTCGAAGCGAGAGAACCGGTTGTTCCTGTTATACCTTGACTCAGAACTCATGTTCAAGAATTACCAGCCCTACTCCAGTGGCGTTGACTCGTGTTATCCTTCCCTTATAGCTGCAAAAGTATGTCTCCGGTTCATTGCTTAATATAAAGCTGCACGTGTCGCCTGGAGTGATGACGCCGGGAGTAAAGTCAGACAGCTTTATCAGAGCTCCTGAAATGGAAATATTTGTAATTGCGCCGCAGTATCTTGAATCAGCATGATATAAAAGACATTTTTCAACGCAATTGATCCTCTGATGCTGCCTTTTTTCGGCCATAACATCCACCCCCCACTTTATGGGTTTTACTCAGCAATTTTCAAGCCAAAATACAACTTGTTGTAATTGAGATAAAAAGCTTTAACAGCTGATAACCAAGTGTAAGCTTATGTAAATTGAACCGACAGTCCAAACACTAAAGTCGACAATTATTCTTCTGTATCAGAGTAGTGAACTGCAATCCGGTGCTCGATAAAATATACTGGACTTTAGAGTTGCAGCGCCACCTTTCCGCCATCAAGGCGGGTCGTATGG
>JABBNX010000181.1 GCA_019352135.1 Pseudomonadota bacterium | reverse complement strand
CTTGACCAAACTTAAATTCTTCATTTTTCTGTCTTGACAACCGTCAGTACCTTAGTTGAAGTATGGAAGTTGTAACAATATTGTCGTTGACTTTTAATAGCTCCAAGAGTATCTAGGGAAAGTTCCTCGTTAGCATGAGGCGTTTGCACAAACACAGGCTACTGCCCAAAAATGTCGAAAGACGCCAATGGGTATACCAGGTATTGCCGGATTAAGGCTCTACTTAATGTAGCTGGTTCTTGGTACGTTGGAAGTTATAACTTCGTTACCGTACGTATCCTGTTTTTCAGGGCTTGGAACCTACGTTGTGCACTGCCGAAAACCTACGAGAGGGGAATCATCGCTTGTATTTATTACGGCTACGATTTCCCTCGTGGCCGTTTTTTTTGGTGCAACATAAAAAAACAGGAAGGTGGTGGTTTTCAAATTGGAAAGTCATAGTAGCGATTACCCCATAACCATCCCGTTCACACTGCCGTAATAGATTCAAAGCCTGCCTCAACTTCTTTGCTTTGATTGTTACCGCTTGTTGAGCGGGGACAACAGCATAAGCAGGGAATCCTTCGTTGGATATCTCTCTTCCTACATTTTCAGTCTCTGGTAGCCATAGTCACATGCACTACTGTCGCGATGCGACCAACTGCGCCCTGAGACGGAAGGAGATTTACGTACATGATAACGTTTTCAAGTTTAATCCCAGGTCGTACCGAAACGCCAGCCACACCCAACAAGAGGTCGGATGCAAGCGAACATGAGCGACTCATGGTTGAACTCTGCGCTGTTTCCGAACAGGAAGCCATTGAGAAGCTGAAAACTTCCGTCACGGGTTTATCCGAAGAAGAAGCCGACCACCGCCTGGACAAGTATGGTGCAAACGAACTGGCACACTCCAAGGAACTCGGTTTCTGGGCTGACATCTTCCGCCGTGGCAAGAGTCCTTTGGTAATTCAGCTACTGGTGATTGCCGCCATAGCCGGAATTATTGGCGAGGCCAAATCGGCGGTAATTGTCGCTGCGATGGTCGTACTCAGCGTCGGGCTCTCCTACATCCTGGACCGCCGGTCAAGTCGTGCAGTTGAGACCCTTGGCAAAAGGGTTCAATCGCGCACCCTGGTTCTGCGTGACGGTGTCGAGTCTGAAATCAAGATCACGGATGTGGTGCCGGGTGACATCGTTCTGATGCAGGCCGGTTCCATCGTGCCGGCTGACGTGCGGTTACTGGTCGCCAAGGATTTCTTTCTGAGCCAGTCTGCGCTGACAGGTGAATCCATGCCAGTCGAGAAAACCGCTCAGGCTGACGTAACACAAGGTCAGAGTGCTTGGGACCTGACAAATGCCTGCTATCTCGGCAGCAGTGTCACTAGCGGTTCTGCCCGTGGCGTGGTGGTGAATACCGGGACGCGAACCCTGTTCGGTTCCATATTCCAGGCCCTGGGTGAAAAGCGCGAGGAAACCAGCTTTGATACCGGTGTGCGTTCTTTCACCTGGCTGATGATTCGTTTCATGCTGGTCATGACCTGTGCGGTATTTTTCATCGTGGGCATGACCAAGGGTAACTGGGGTGAAGCCCTGCTGTTTGCCCTTTCTATTGCCGTTGGTCTTACCCCGGAAATGCTGCCGATGATTGTTACCGTTAACCTGGCCAAGGGTGCACTGGCTATGGCCGCCAAGAAGGTCATCATCAAACGGCTCCCCTCCATTCAGAACTTCGGGGCAATCGATATCCTCTGTACCGACAAAACCGGCACCCTGACTCAGGATCAGGTTGTCCTCGAACGGTATGTGGACATCACCGGACGCACAAGTGAAGACGTTCTGAGCTATGCCTATCTGAACAGCCACTATCAGACTGGGCTTAGGAACCTTATAGACAATGCAATTCTTGATCATAGTGACCTGAATGTGGAGTCGTGTCGGTTAGTGGACGAACTGCCGTTCGACTTTCAACGCCGCCGCATGTCAGTGGTCGTGGACTATGATGAAGACCATGTGCTGATATGCAAAGGAGCGGTAGAGGAGATCTATGACTGCTGCAGCCACTACACCATCGGCGACGAAGTATATCCGCTTATTGAGATGATTCGGGACAATCTCTTCGAGGAGGTTGATAGCCTTAATAGAGATGGTTTCCGCGTGCTGGCCATCGCCTACCGTGAGTTCCCGCGGGAAAAGACCAACTTCACGGTAAAAGACGAGTCCGAGCTGGTACTCCTGGGCTATGTATCCTTCTTCGATCCCCCCAAGGCTTCGGCAACCGAAGCTCTGGAACTGTTGGATAAAGCCGGAGTCCGGGTCAAGGTGCTGACCGGCGATAATGGGTTGGTCACGCAACGGGTCTGTACGAACGTCGGACTGAAGGCCGAGCGAGTGGTGACTGGGTCGGAACTGTCAAAACTCACGCCGGATGAATTCAGTCAAATCGTGCTGAATGAGGATATTTTCGTCAAACTCAGCCCGGCCCAGAAAGCGCAGATTGTTCGTGCTCTGCGCGAGGCCGGTCATGTTGTAGGCTTTATGGGGGATGGAATCAACGACGCTCCAGCCCTGAAGGCTGCCGATGTCGGGATTTCTGTCGATTCGGCTGTTGACGTAGCCAAGGAAACCGCCGATATCATCCTGCTGGAGAAAAGTCTGCTGGTCCTCGAAGAGGGAATCATGGAGGGACGGCGGGTTTTCGCCAACATCGTCAAGTATATCCGTATGGGGGCAAGTTCCAACTTCGGCAACATGTTCAGTGTTATCGGTGCCAGTTACCTGCTTCCGTTTCTGCCAATGCTGTCGGTGCAGATTCTGGCGAATAACCTGCTCTATGATTTCTCTCAGACCGGCATTCCTACCGATAAGGTGGACGAAGAACTGGTTGCTAAACCGCTCAAGTGGAACATCAGCAATATCAAGCGGTTCATGGTTTTCATAGGACCGATGAGTTCAATATTCGATTACGCTACATTTGCCCTGATGTGGTACTACTTCGGTTGCAGCGCTTACAACGACCCTGGTACCACCGTTGCTCAGCAACAGGTGCATGCCAGTCTGTTCCAGACCGGGTGGTTCGTGGAATCGCTATTAACCCAAACAATGATCGTGCATATTATCAGAACCCGGCGTGTGCCATTCTTTGGCAGCAGCGCCTCACTGCACCTGACACTGACCACCCTGGTCATCATGGCTGTGGCAAGTTGGCTGCCCTATTCGCCTTTTGCCAGCGCACTTGGCATGGTGCCGTTACCAGCTATTTATTGGGCCTGGATTGCTGGTTTCCTCGTAACCTACGGCATCTTGACCCATTTCGTGAAAACATGGTTCTTTAACCGCTATGGAGGTAATTGAAAATGGATAGCTTACTGGATGCACTACAAGAAGGACGGCTGATCGAGTTACCAGACAGTGACAAAGAGCACTCTCTCCGATTTTTGGCGCATATCCTAGAGGCGATACCGTCTCTGCCAACAGGTACTGATATAGCCGGACGGATTATCACCAAAGAGGTGTCCACCAAGACAGCACTTGGCAAAGGGTGGGCATGCCCGGATGCCCGGGTTCCATTCAATGAAGACCTCATCTGCGTTGTCGGGTGGAGCCCGACCGGGATTGATTACGGCACTCCTGATGGTTTACCCGTCAGAATAATCGCCATGTACCTGGTGCCGGAAAACCAACGGAGTAATTATCTGCGCGAAGTATCATTGTTGGCAAAGGCATTGGCAATCTATCCCGGGCTTGATAATCTGAATGCGGCTGTTGAGTTGAACGATGTTCGTGAACACTTGCTTGACCTGATTAGCTCAACCAAGGGTTCTGTCGGACCGGACTCCAGGGCGCGAATGATTCAGCTTCAAGCCAGGCCGAGTGTCGTGGAAACTCCTGTCTACAATCTGGCAAATCTTGTTGTTGAACCGGTGACTATTATCATTAGCACCGGCATGAAGCCCGTTGTGCTTGCCCATGATCGGCAGCTTGTTGACGTCCTGGACAGCTCAACGGGACTCGCGGAGGGCATTACAACGCAGGGCATGTTCCAGCATGGCGAGTGGCGCATCGTGAAACGCAGGGAAGCGTCGTTTCAGGCAGACCGGGTTCTCTTTGACTGCCTGGCGATAAAGGCTGCTTAATAGAGCCGAAGTAAGAGGACCTGAGTTATAATTTCAGCAGAACATGACTTTTTTCAGACCCGGTAGCGCCACAGCAAATTGACATGGCAATGTCGTGAGCTATACTGTAACTGGTGCCACTCTTGAAGCCCCCCTTATTAACTGTGGGGTGGTTCGACGTGCGCTTCAGCTCCCGGGAGAAACCATGGAAGAGCAGAAAGAAGACAAATCGCACCATTTTGCGAAAAAAGTTTTGGGTTCAAAGATAGTACGCTGGGGAACAGGCGTTTTTGCTGCTCTTCTCCTCCTGCTTTTTGTTGGTTCCTTTTTTCTGGACGAGCCCCTTCGCACCATGATGGAAAAAAATATGAACAGCCATCTGAGAGGCTATTCAGTCAGGTTGCCCGAGCTGCATTTTCAACTCATCGGCTTATCCTTGACCCTGAAAGGGCTGACCATTTCTCAGCAGGCGCATCCTGAACCTCCTGTCGCCAACTTTCCGCTACTTAAAGCGAGCATCCACTGGCGGGAAATCCTTACGGGCAGGCTGGTTGCGGAATTCAGGCTGGAAGAACCGAAAATAAATATAAATCTTCTCCAATTGCGCAGTGAGGCTGCCAGTAATGTACCTCTTAAAGAGCGCGGCTGGCAGCAGGCGATCCAGGATATCTACCCGCTCAAAATCAACAACGTTGTAATACATAATGCCAGCATCACGTATGTTGATCTGGATCCCAAACGACCCCTGATCCTGAGCCATTTAAATCTTCAGGCAGACAACATCCGCAACTTACGGTTGCCGGACAAGATCTATCCCTCCTCTTTTCATCTCGATACGCACATATTTGGAACCGGACACGGTAGTGTCGATGGCAAAGCCAACTTTCTTGCAGAACCTGTTCCCAGCATCAAAGCTGGCTTTACGCTGGATAAGATCCCGATAGCTTATTTTAAACCAATGGCCGCCCGCTCGAGTTTTTCCATTAATGATGGCATACTCGGGGCTTCCGGCAATGTTGAATATTCGCCGGAGATAAAAAAAGCACATCTTACGGAGCTTGCGATCCAGGGGATGAAGATCGACTACATCCATTCGCCACGCACTGCCGGCGCAGAAAAAAAGCGCGTAGCCATAGCCGGAAAGATGGCTAAAAAGCTCAGCAACAAACCGGGTATGCTGCTGAGCATTGATCAGTTGAACCTGACTCGCTGCATGATCGGCATGGTGAACAAGACGCCAGGAGAATCGTACCACATTTTTATCGCAGATACGGATCTGCAGCTGAAGAACCTGTCCAACCATTTTTCACAGGGACCTGCGGATGTAAAACTAAGTGGTAAATTTATGGGAAGCGGCCTTACCACGGCGACGGCAAGATTCCGGCCGGAGATAAAGGGGCCGGACATCGATCTGTATGTGAAAATTGAAGACACCCAGCTGAAGACGATGAACGACCTGTTACGCGCCTACGGGGATTTTGATGTTACCGGCGGGGTTTTTTCCTTCGTTTCGGAACTGCATATCAAGAATGACGTCATTACGGGCTACATCAAGCCGTTCTTTAAGGATATGAAGGTTTATGACCGGCGTCAGGATAAGGGCAAAGGGGTTTTTCACCAATTTTACGAGATGCTGGTCGGCGGGGTATCCACTCTTCTTGAAAACAGGACACGGGGAGAGGTCGCCACCAAAGCTGACATCTCGGGGTCGGTGGTAAACCCTCAGACGAACACCTGGCAGATCATCGCCGAGCTTGTCAAAAACGCTTTTTTCAAAGCGATTCTTCCCCGTTTTGAGAAGGAGGTCAGGGGGGCTAAAAAGCCGTAATGTCCGGAAAAAAATAGTCCAGCATCTAAAAGCCTCCGGTAACCGCCTGTCAGGAAAAAGCGCATCATGCCGTTTATGATGCAGCCATGACGAGGGAATTTCAGTTCAACCGGCGGCTTTGCCCTTGCCCCCGTTGTCATCGGCCACGGCCGTGCCCCACCCCAGAAGCGCCTTGTTGCAATCGGTGCGATCCAGGATCACCTCGATGAAGGTCAGTCCTTTTAATGCCCGGACCCCGTATTCTTCCAAGCGGGAATAAAAATTCTCCCGCTTGCGAACTGCCGGAAAAAAGCTACCATTGAAAACAAGCCATTCCACAAAGGTGTTGAAATAACACTTTAGGATTTGCACCCGCAGACAAGAACCACAAATAACTAAACCCGAAAATCTTCGCCTTTAAGGAGCTGGTTTCCGGGTTTACCGCTGAGAACCTGACTTAGTTTTACCAAATGAGTAATAGGTTTTGGGTGTTG
>JABBNX010000180.1 GCA_019352135.1 Pseudomonadota bacterium | reverse complement strand
TGGCCGGAACCTTAACTTCGTAGATATTCTTGAGGGCTTCGTCCACGGCGGCGTTATTCATGGCGACGACTTTGTCGCCCGATTTACCGTAGCTCTTCTTGATGGCACCCTTGATCTCTTTGAGGGCGGTAGTCAAAGGGATGATGTTGGAAATCTTGAAGAAAGCGGTCTGCATGATAACGTTGATGCGGGCACCCAGCCCCAGTTCTTCGCCCAATTTGATGGCGTTGATGACATAGAACTTGAGCTTCTTGTCGATGATCTGCTGCTGGACCTCTTTGGGCATCTTGTCCCAGACCTCATTGTGCTCAAAGGGTGAACAGAGCAGGAAGGTGCCGCCCGGCTTGACTTTGGATACCATGTCGTACTTCTCCAGAAAGGAAAAGTTGTGGCAGGCGATAAAGTCGGCGTGATCGATCAGGTAGGGGGCGTGGATGGCCTTTTTACCGAAGCGCAGGTGCGAGGTGGTAATGGTGCCGGCTTTCTTGGAGTCATACACAAAATAAGCCTGGGCGAAGTTCTTGGTGGTCTCCCCGATGATCTTGATTGTGTTCTTGTTGGCGCCAACGGTGCCGTCAGAACCGAGGCCGTAGAACATGGCTTCGTACGTGCCGTCCATTGCGTTGCGATAGGAGGGATTGTAGTCAAGGCTGCAGTTGGTGACGTCTTCTTTGATGCCGA
The DNA here is from genome assembly GCA_019352135.1 of Pseudomonadota bacterium. Lineage (GTDB taxonomy): Bacteria > Desulfobacterota > Desulfuromonadia > Geobacterales > Pseudopelobacteraceae > JACRCG01. The sequence goes on along the minus strand of JABBNX010000180.1, from coordinate 5,766 downwards.
CAACGTAGTGGTTTTTCGGCTTGGCTTTTTTGAGGTTATCCAGTACTGATTTGGCCATGGCCGGGGTGAATTCCTTGGAACCGAGACCGTAACGGCCGCCAACGATGGTTGGGTACCCCTTGAAGCTGAACTTGCCGTCGGCCATTGCTTCACCGATTGCGGTACGCACATCCAGGTAGAGCGGCTCGCCGAGAGAGCCGGGCTCTTTGGTGCGGTCGAGGACGGCAATGCTTTTGACGGTTTTGGGCAGAGCCTTGATGAAGGCGTCCAGCGGGAACGGACGGTACAGATGTATTTTTACGACGCCGACCTTCTCCCCTTTTTTGACGAGGTTGCTGACAGTTTCCTGGACGGTGTCGGCTCCGGAACCCATGATAACAACAACCCGTTCGGCATCCTTTGCGCCGGAGTACTCTACCAGCTTGTATTTACGGCCGGTGAGCTTGCCGAATTTATCCATCTCTTCCTGGACGATTTTGATGCAGGGAGCGTAGTACTGGTTAACCGTTTCACGACCCTGAAAATAGACGTCCGGATTCTGGGCGGTGCCACGCATGACGGGCCGGTCCGGGGAGAGACCGCGGAGGCGATGGGCATTGACGAGGTCATCGCTGATCATGGCGCGCATGTCATCGTAGGTCAGCTCCTCGACTTTTTGTACTTCGTGCGAGGTGCGGAAGCCGTCAAAGAAGTGCAGGAACGGGAGGCGTGCGCGCAGTGTCGAGGCTTGAGAGATCAGGGCAAAGTCCATAACTTCCTGGACGTTGTTGGAGCAGAGCATGGCCCAGCCGGTGGCGCGGCAGGACATGACGTCGGAGTGGTCGCCGAAGATCGAGAGCGCCTGAGCCGAGATGGCGCGGGCCGCAATATGAAAGACAGTGGAAGTCAGCTCGCCGGCGATCTTGTACATGTTGGGGATCATCAACAGGAGACCCTGGCTGGAAGTAAAAGTGGTGGTCATGGCTCCTGACTGCAGGGCGCCATGAACTGCGCCGGAAGCGCCTCCTTCGGACTGTAGTTCAGCCACCAGCGGTACGGTGCCCCAGATATTCTTCTCGCCTGCGGCGCTCTTGACGTCGGAGATCTCCCCCATCACTGACGACGGAGTGATCGGGTAGATGGCTATTACCTCGTTGGTGGCGTGGGCCACGTGGGCGGCGGCGGTGTTGCCGTCGATGGTTACCATTTTTCTGCTCATGAACTGCCTCCTCTTTTTTTGGGTTTGTTACCCTATCTGTTGTGTACGACTGGTCTCTTTTTATAACACTGTCAGATTTGGGAATAGGATGCCGTTATAATTCATTTCTCCCCTGCAGCGCCCACTGAACGGTGGCCGCATCGACAAATTCAATATCGCTCCCGAGCGGTATACCGTGGGCCAGACGGCTGATTTTAACACCGGTCGGTTTCAGTAGCCTGGTGAGGTAAAGTGCCGTTGCTTCACCCTCTACGGTGAAATTCGTGGCAATTACTACCTCTGTAACTGTGCCCGTTCTAATTCGATCCACAAGCTCCGTGATCCTCAGGTTGGCTGGCCCGATTCCGGATAGAGGTGAGATGGACCCCTCCAGGACATGGTAAACGCCATGATACGCGTTGCTCCGCTCCAGAGCCATCAGGTCCTGTGAGTTTTCAACGACGCAGATAATGCTCGAATCACGGTTTCCGGAACAAATAGAACACGGGTCATTTTCCGTAATTGCAAAGCAGGTTGAACAGGGACGAACCCGGTCACGAACCTCACACAGCGCCTCTGATAGTGCGGTCAGATTCCGGGGTGATTTAAGAAGATGAAAAGCGAGACGAAGTGCGGTTCGCTCTCCGATCCCCGGCAGCTTCTTCAATTCTCCTACCAATCGCATCAATGAGGATGATTTTGTTAACATAAATTCCGGCACAAATAAAACATTTTTTTAGTATTATAGCGTGGTTAAAAAACAGGCTCCCCCGCTCTGGGCGGGACAACGCATGGCCAAAAGCAAGGAGGAGCATTAAAAACGGGAGTCTTTGACAGCAATGATACAGTAAGCTATGGCGCTGTATACAGTGACTACTATTAGCCGAACTAAAACATTTAGTCAAATTAAAACACCAAACGGCTTGTACAGGTCACATAACGTTATAACGGCATGATATTGCTAGAAAAGTCCGGGTATGCTTACGCCGCCGGTGATTTTAGACATTTCATCGCCCATTTCAGCATGAACTTTCTTCAAAGCCTCATTGGCAGCAGCAATTACCAGGTCCTGCAGCATTTCAACATCATTCGGGTCAACGGCCTCTTTTTTTATTTCCAGTGAAATTATTTCATTTTTGCCATTCACCGTAATCGTCACGGCTCCGCCGCCTGATGTAGCCATGGCTGTTTTTAAGCTGGCCTCTTCCTGAAGTTTAGCCATTTTCTGCTGAATCATCTGAGCCTGCTTCATGATATTTGCTAATCCCTTTGACATCGTTTCCCCCTGATTTTTTTCTTGATTCTGTTTCAGTAGTGGCGGGAACGGCTAGAATTCCCGCACGTCAGTAATGGCGCAGCCAAACACCCGCTCAGCCTCTTTGATCAACGGATGGTTTCCAACCTCTTGCTTCAGCTCATTCAAGTGCTGTTCGGCGTCACTCTTTTTTTTTTCTGCCAGTGATAATGGTGCATCAGCAAAGCCGCTTTCAATCGACTTTACTTTGACGGTGGTACTTCCACCCGCAAAGGTACAGGCAAGCGCCTGAACATCGGCAATAAATTCAGCGTCCTGAGCAGCGTTCAGGTAGTAGCTGCCGGCAGGGAAGCCGATCTCGATCAATCCCTTTTCCTGTCTGAGCGGGCTGCCATGTTCAAGTACCGATCCAAGCTGTCGGTCATTTTCATTAACAAATGTCACAAAACGGCCCCAGTCAGGTTGCCCTCCGCCAGAGACAGGAGGAGAAACGGTGTCGGCAACAGGCTGGGGTGGACGGGAAGGAGCTGCGGTGCGTGGCTGCTCCATGTGGTGCGAGAGTGGCGCAGAAGCATTTCTGGCGGTTTCCCACGGCAGCGACGGCGTATGAACCGCTGCAGTTTCCAGGGCTTTAATTTTTTCGATCAGCTCTTGAACCGGCACCAGAGGGGCCAGGAGTGTTGCTTTTAAAAGCGCCATTTCCACAATCAGGCGCGGAAAACTGGCATAAGCCATTTCAGATTCAGCCTTTATTAACAGCGCCAGACGTCGCTGAATATCCAGGGTGCTGATGTTGATCGACTGCTTATGCAGCTCTTCCAGTTCCGCTGCAGTCAGGTCCAGAATCTCTTCCGGTTTTTTTACCGAGCGGGTCACCAGCAGATTGCGAAAGTGCTCGATTAGTTCCTGGCAGAACTGGCGCATGTTATATCCGACCAGATCAACCTGTTTGATTCCTGCAAGCACCCCCTGGGTGTCGCCTCCGAATACCGCCGCCGAAATATCAGCCAGAAGCCGGCGGTCAATGGTTCCCAGCAGGGTGCCGATATCGTCGTCGCTGACGGTATTGCCACAAAATGCCAGCACCTGATCGAACGCCGTCAGGGAATCCCGCATGCTGCCGTCGCCTTTGCGGGCAATCAAGGCCAAGGCTGCATCGGAGATGGTTACCGACTCTTTTCCGGCAATTTCACGCAGCCGGGCAATAATCTTTGGCAGCGTAACCCGTTTGAAGTCAAAGCGCTGGCAGCGTGAAAGGATCGTTACCGGCAGTTTATGCGGTTCAGTGGTGGCAAAGATGAATTTGACATGCTCCGGAGGCTCTTCAAGTGTCTTGAGCAGCGCATTGAATGCGTTGGTTGAAAGCATGTGGACTTCGTCGATGATGATAATGCGGTAGCGGCTGTGGGAAGGGAGATACTTGATGTTGTCGCGCAGGTCGCGGACATCGTCGACGCCGTTATTGGAAGCGCCGTCAATCTCGAAAACATCGGTTGAGGTGCCTTTGGTTATCTCGATGCACTGCGGGCAGACGTTGCACGGTTCATGCGTGACCCCCCTTTCACAGTTAAGGGTTTTGGCCATGATGCGGGCGGTACTGGTTTTGCCGACACCGCGGGCGCCGGTAAACAGGAAGGCATGGGCGACCCTGCCTGACTCAATGGCATTTTGCAGCGTGCGGCTGACATGTTCCTGGCCGGCCAGCTCGGAAAAGTTTTGGGGACGGTATTTCCTTGCCAGGACTTCATAGTGCGTGCCGTTGGACAAGTGATCTAACCTCGCAGGTAGTCTGCCTCTCCACGTGGTGAAACGGGGAGCAGCATTTGGTTCAGGGGAATGTAGAAGGGATAAGAAGTTTGCAGGCGCAAATGATAGCCGGGTTTACCCGCGGCACACAGCGGGAGCCGCTGCCGTTGCTTCCTTCCGGACCTGGCGGAGTTCACGGCGTGCCGTTGCGCGAGGCCCGGCTATCATTTCCGCCTGCAAACAAAAAACATAGACGATGTCAGATTTGAGATGATAACAAGACGGCGATGAGAAAGCGAAGAAGGCATAGTCGTTACTATGTCGAGGAGCTTTCGAAGAACCAACGCCGTTAGCGCTCAGATGTGGCATCGTTAAAAAATAATGGCGGAGAGAGAGGGATTCGAACCCTCGGTACGCTATTAACGTACACACGCTTTCCAGGCGTGCTCCTTCAACCGCTCGGACATCTCTCCATAAAACTGAACGGTATATATAATATAGCAATTGCAGTTTGTCCAGCATTTCATATTATGCTTTGAATTAATGTTCTGAAAATTGTACAGTCCGGGCAGGAGAAACGACTGATGAAAATTGCCGTCATTACGGCCATGCCGGAAGAATTTAGTGCAGTTTACCGCTGCCTGGAACCGGGAACTGCCATGCAACTGGCCAGGCTCAAGGCTTTTCGCAGTCATGCATGCGGTCATGATGTTATACTGCTGGAATCCGGCATGGGTTTCGACAATGCCGCCCGCGCGACAGAGGCGGTTATCAGGGAGGAGCGTCCCGATCTGCTGATCTCGGTCGGCTTCTGTGGCGGGATTGACCCGGAACTGCAGACCGGCGATGTGGTGGTCGCGAAGCACATGGTTATTGTTGCCGGGGAAGGTGTTGAGGAGGTTCCGGTGCTTTTTTCCGCAGCGGGCCAGACCTTTGTGGCGCGACAGGCCGGAACGAGGGTGTTCAGCGGGATGTTCGCCAGTACACCGGTCATCATGTCAAAAACACGTCTGGCCGGATTGCTGCCGGCTAAAAGCCCCTTTCCGGTGGTGGAGATGGAAAGTGCGGCCATTGCCATTATTGCCGTTGAAAACAGGATCCCGCTGCTGGCTCTCCGGGCGGTCAGTGACCCTGCCGGCGAGGAACTCGGCTTCTCGCTGGATGAATTCTGCGATGCCCGCATGCGCATCCGTCCGCACCGGGTACTGCTGACAATCCTTCGCAAGCCACGCATTATCCCGCAGCTGATCCGGTTGGCCCGCAACAGCCGTGTCGCGGCACACAGCCTGACGGCGGCTATGGAGCAGTTACTGCCCCTTTTGTAGCGCATTCCCCGCAGGAGACCAGGGATAATCCCGCAGGTGTCCTCCCAGTTCATCCTTGCTGTAGCGATTGGTCCGCCGCAGAGCCAGAACGAGCACCATCAGAATCGGCAGGGTGAACATCAAAGCTGCGCTCAGTGCCATGAAGCGCTCGCCGATCGCCAGCATCATGCCGATATTGAAGAGCAGAACCGAAAGAAAGAGAACCGGTCCCAGGAGCGAACGGAAACAAGAAGCTTCAGCTTATGTTGATTGACGTCAAGAAT
>JABBNX010000179.1 GCA_019352135.1 Pseudomonadota bacterium | reverse complement strand
GGCAGTGTAGAGTGAACGTGGGCGGGAAACAAGATGGGCTATATTTGACGGTTACCTTTGTTTTGATGGTATACTATTGAAAAACTGTTATCAATTATGAGGTTTACTGTGAGTAACGCAGTCCGGCCGCATGCCTTCACACATTTGTTTGAAGTACTCTCCCGTGATTATCTGCAGGGCAAGGAAGAGGTGTTGCGCTTGTCGGTAATCGCTCTTTTGGTGGGTGGGCACATACTGGTGGAAGATCTTCCCGGTCTTGGGAAGACGACAGTAGCTCTTGCGCTTGCCGGAGTCACCGGACTCTCCTTTGGCAGGGTCCAGTGTACGAGTGACCTACTCCCTTCCGATATTACCGGATTATCAATATTTAATCGCGAAGAGGGGCATTTCAGTTTCCAGCCCGGCCCGATTTTTAACAATATTGTACTGCTGGACGAGATCAACCGTGCAATGCCTCGCACCCAGAGTGCCATGTTGGAGGCGATGGAGGAACGTCGCGTGACCATCGAAGGTGTGACGCATCCATTGCCAGATCCATTTATGGTATTTGCCACCCAGAATCCATCTGACCAGAGTGGTACCTTTCTATTGCCGGAATCTCAGTTGGACCGTTTCCTTATCTGCACCGGCATCGGCTATCCTTCGGAGCGACTGGAACGGGAAATAATCGCTGGAGGCGGCATCCGCGAACGGGTCGGCAGCATGGAACCACTGATAACATCTACTGCAATCATGGCAGCACGAAGCGATGTCAAATCGGTCTATCTCTCGGATAACGTGCTTTCCTATATCCACAATCTTGTGCTCGCAACCCGTTCCCACGATCTGGTCCTGACAGGACTATCAACACGGGCCGCCATCAATCTGGCTCAGGCGGCCAAAGCTGCCGCTTTTCTCGCAGGGCGTGATTATGTCGCTCCGGATGATGTCAAGGGTATTGCAGCGGCGGTCTGTGCCCACCGGTTGGTCATGCGAAGCGACATGCCAACGGTCGACAGGGGAGGGGTAATACGGACGATAATAGCCGGCATTGCGTTACCTTTGGACTGAAAATCAGCACATCCGGTGCGCTGTATATTTTAATCACACTACTGGTCGGTTTTGCGGCGGTCAACACCGGTAATAACCTCTTGTTTCTGGTCGTTGCCGGACTACTGGCATTTATGTCGGTGACCGGGATGGCCGGAATGTATAATATCAAGAAGTTGATCCCTGACCTGCAACCCCCTGAAGAGATTTATGCTGGAATCCCAGCTGTCTTTCACTTTTCAGTAAGAAATTCCAAACGGTTTCTTCCTTCATTTCTGATCCGCCTTGAGTGCAACACTGAGCAATCTCTTGTCTTTCCGGTTGTTCTACAAAAATCCCATGCGAGTGGTTCTGTTATGTTTACCTTTGCGCAACGGGGAAACGTGCCGCTAGGCAGGATAAAAATCAGTTCTCCCTATCCGGTCGGTTTTTTCACACGTTATTGGAGCTTTGAAATTAATCGCACGGTGACGGTATTTCCCCATCCGATTCCATCAGCAGATTCATACGGCGGTGTAGAAGATTCACAGGCAACCGGGGTAGTGCTGAGTCGTGAACGGGGCTTGAGTGGTGAATTAGAGCGGATATATCCATATTCCGGATCTGAACCTCTCCGGATGATTCATTGGAAGCATTCGGCCCGCAGCCAAGATTTATTGGTAAAGGGCTTCGGCAGATATACCGTTGCTCCGCTGGTAATTGATTTGGAAACACTGCCGGGGCAGGGCGTGGAAGAACGCTTATCCCGGGCCGCATGGCTGGTTAAACGCTGGGGTCGCGATCGACCGGTCGGATTGTTGCTCGGTGGCCATCTGATTCCAAGTGCGAGTGGTAAGCAGCATAGGCTGCTGTTGCTGAAGGAATTGGCGTTGTATGGTAGCGATTAGATCTCTGACTGCACTACTGACCTATGTCATCGGAGTGTGCGGGATGATGCCGCTCTTTCCCTGGTTGACGCTGTTTCCGCGTATTGCTCTTGTGTTTGGGCTGCTATCAGGGATCTGGCAGGATCGTAGAGGGAACTGGCCGTTAAAGCCCTGGATGCAGAACGCCGTGATTGTCCCTGTTTTTTTCTTTTATGCCTTCCAATTCAGTCGTGCTAACCCGATTCAGCCGGTAATCAGCATGTTGGCAATTGTGCTGGCCGTACGCCTCAGTGGTGAAAAAACGGTTCGTCACAACTTACAGATATACACCCTTTCAATGTTCTGTCTTGCTTCTTCCTCGCTGTTCGATCTAAGCCCCATTTTTTTAATGTACCTTGGGTTACTGCTTTTTATGGTTGCGCTTGCGTTGGTGTTGTTGACATTTCAGAATCAGGATCATGCTATGACGGTAGCGGTACCTGACCTGAAAAGGATTCTGTTTTCCGGTCTGTTGATGCCTGTTTTGGCTGTTCCACTGCTACTGTTCTTTTTTCCAATCTTGCCGCGTACCCAGTTGCCTCTCTGGCATTTCCTCAGTCCACCGTCAACGCGTACGACCGGTTATTCAGATACGGTAAATCCTGGTAGCCAAAGCAGCATCAGTGAATCACATGCGCTCGTTTTTCGTGCTGAAATGTCTCGCCAGGCACAGAATCAATTATATTGGCGTGGAACCGTATTTAATCGGACAGACGGGGTCAGGTGGACACGAATAAGTCACATACCATTTGAACAAGTTGAAATCCCCGCCCAGACGATCACGCAGGTTATATACCTAGAACCCTCGTCAATTCGTTCTCTTGTAGCGCTTGATTGTCCGACTGCTCTTGCTTTGCGACATGTAAAGCGATCACCGGACGGAGTCTTTGAGCTGATAGGGACCACAGGGGGGCGTCTGAATTATGCTGCCAATTCGCTTTCAGGCGGTATGGTTGCTCAACGCAATTCAATAAATAGCTTATTTTATCTTCAACTGCCGGATAAATTTTCGGCCCGGATTAGGGCTCTTGCCTTGCAGATTACCCACAAGGGGAAAAAAGATAGGGCTAAAGTTGCACTGTTGGAAAACTATTTCCGTAACGGAGGCTACCGTTATTCGACAAAAGATCTGGCGACCGGTGACCGGGCTATAGAACAGTTTCTGTTTGAAAAAAAGCAGGGGCATTGTGAGTTTTTTGCATCTTCATTCGCCCTGATGCTGCGTGCTGCCGGTGTACCCTGCCGATTGGTAGGTGGTTATCTCGGGGGAGATTATAACCAGTTGGGAGGTTATTATCTGGTGACCGACGATAAAGCTCATGTCTGGGTTGAAGCATATATCAAGGGGAGCGGATGGGTGAGAATAGATCCCAGCAGTTTCGCCATAAACGCCGGAGAAGTCTGGAAAGCACCCGGTTTACCTGATATCAAGATTCGCATTGCTCAGATATTAGATGCGTTGAATTATGAATGGAACCGGTCTGTTGTAGTATATGACTTCGAGCAACAGACGAACATAGCCCGCCATGTTGGCTCACTTTTACAAGGGTTCAATCCTGTAAAAATATTGCTGCGTTCAGTGCCGTATTTTGCCGGCAGTTTGTTGCTTGCCGGTTTGTTGTTCGCGGCCTGGCGTGCTTCACTTTTCAGCTCCCGTGAGAAGCGCATTCTGAATCGATTTCTCCTCACAGCAGAACGCAAGTTCGGTAGTATAGCCGGGTCTGGTTTGTTTGAAATTGCTTTGTTGGCAGATAATAGCCATGTTTCCGACTTTGTTGAAATCTATGCCAGTGCTGTCTATCGTGACCGGAGGTTGACAAACGACGAATATTTTCGGTTGCGGCAGATACTTCGAATCCTGAAGAGATAAATCTGTTGATACTGTTTTTGTCTGCTTAGAGTTGGCAATCTAAAAATATCTTGACTTGCAAGCCCCATTCAGGCTATTTAAAGTGTTCTTGTATGGTGGCTATGGTGAAGCGGTTAACACATACGACTGTGACTCGTACATACGAGGGTTCAAATCCCTCTAGCCACCCCAATTATCTCATAACTGTCTAAACAGGCAGGCATTTTAAAAGGCTTACTTCCGAATTGGCCCCATTATGGGGTACAGGAGTGAGCCTTTATGCGTTTATCCTACCTTGTACAACGCGGCAATTTGTATTACTTTCAGTGCAGAGTTCCCGCCGACATGAAACATTATTTCCCCGGTACTCAAATTAGAAAATCTCTCAAGACCGATAACCGCAAGCAGGCTTTGACGCAGGTTAAAATTTTGACCGCCAAAACGGAAAGGCTGTTCTTTATGGCTCGCTCGCAGATTTTGACACCCAAGATGATCGAAAGCCTCGTCCAGGAGTACATGGACACCATGCTTGAAGTAGATAAGCAGCGGAAATATGGCATTACGGAAAATGCATTTGATGAAATTGCTCTGCAGTCTGACAACGACTTTAAGAAATTGTGTCTGATGGATAGTAGCAAGGATTATGAAATGTACAGCGAACTGGATAAAGAAATGGTCACGGTATCCGGTGGCGAGAATCTGGCGCGTTATTACAGAATGTTGGCTAATCAATGCCACGAGAAGGCACGAAAGCAGGACTATAAAGATATAGCGCCGCAGGCAGACTTCCTGCTGAGTATAGAGAGTGTGGCTATCAAGCAGGATTCACCGGAATATAGAATGTTTTGTGATTCCTTGCTGGCGAAAGAAGCTGAGGCAAACGAGGTATTGGCGTTACGAGCTGAACGAGGCTTCAATAATGAATATGACAAGGCGCACATCTCCCGACCTATTCAGCATCGAAAAAAATTAAGCGCCTTAATCGCCAAGTACAATAACGTAAATATTAATCAGGTTGTAGCCCGAAGCAAGCAGAAGCCTGACGAACAATTCGGGAAGATTCTTGAGCTGTTGGGAAATCCATATACAGACGAGATTTCACAAGATATGTTGATGACTCTTTTTGATAATCTTGCCAAGTATCCCAAATACCGCAATCACAAACACATGAAGGGTTTAACACTGGAGGAGTGCTACAAGCACCCCAAGTATGAACCGCTTGATGTCACTACGTTCAAGGGCGTCTGGTTCGCTCTGGGTGCCTTACTCATATACGGCAGTGAAAATGGTGATTATGGTATTGTCCGAAACATCTCCAAAGACCAAATTTTTAGCGTGAAGATGAAGGTGTTGGTGAAGACGAAGAAAGACAAACCGGGGCGCCTTCCCTACAGTCAAGATAATATTCAGTCGCTGATCGTTCAGCTTGCTAAACGCCATCGCCTGAAGTTTGAACCTCACAAGCTCTGGATTCCGCTAATTGCCTTGTACAACGGTATGAGGCAAGGGGAAATCTGTCAGCTTTTCTGTGATGACTTTATTACGGTTGATGGTATTGATTGCTTCAGGATCAGGGATTGTGACGAACGCCACCAGTCGGTAAAGAATGAACAGAGCCAACGTACTATTCCGATTCATCCAATGTTACTGAAGTTGGGGCTTATGGATTTCATTACCTCGCGGCGCAAGCTGAAGTATGAAAGGCCGTGGCAGGGGATGAAATCCAGGCCGGTTGATTATTATGAGGTGTCGGACAGTTATAACCATTATTTTGAAAAGTGGTATAACGGGACTTTCCGTAAGTTTGTTATTACCAATGAAAAAGATAGTAAACGAAAACCTTTTCATTCACTTAGGCATACTTTTATAAACTGGTACTTTCAGAATGTAAGGTCACAGGATAGAGATAATGCTGCTGTAAAGGGATTGGTTGGGCACTTGGAGTCAGATGAGTTGAAGATTTTTTCTGCTGTGCTCAAGGGTATATCCTGGGACGTTTACAGTCAGGATTTGAATCCAAGTATGATGCTGGAAACCCTGAAGCTGCTGGATTATGATATTGACCTGTCACCGCTTGGCTTGCCGCTGGTGTGGTAATGGATATAAGGAATCATACCCAATGACAAACGAATACGAAAACGCCACTCCGCTGGATATTCAGCTCTCGTCCGGATGGCCAGAAGTTGATGCTGTAGTTGATGCCATTTTTGCTGAGTGTGTTGCCGACGCTGGTATTCAGCGACAGTACCCAAGGATGAAAACTTGTCTGAAGGTTGTGCTGATGAACCTCTTTACCTGCCATGTCTCCGATCCTACCCGTTACATTCGCTATTCCAGGCGTAATGCCAGCTTTACAAAATCTTACAACTGCCTTGAGCTCAGCCCGGAGCAGATCCGAAAGGCTGTTGATAACTTGGCAAAGTTGAAATATGTGACAGGTGAGCTTGGCAAATGGTCTTTCATTGCTGAAGGCCGGAGGCAATCTCGGGTGCGGGCAGAGCAATCACTTATTCAGCGAATTATGGAATTTAGAGTTTCACCGCTGATGGCAGCCATTGATCCTGATGCCAACCTGATTGTCCTGAAAGATTCCGATAAGAATTGGCTGGAAATTGAACCTACAAATGTGACACATAGGATGCAAGAGGAGCTGAAGCGGATAAATGCCATTCTCTCTGTAACCATGATAAATTTATACATGACAGACAAGGAACTTCATGTTTTGAATGAGCGGCTACGGACTGGCAAAATCCCC
>JABBNX010000178.1 GCA_019352135.1 Pseudomonadota bacterium | reverse complement strand
CCATAGGTAGCCCTCCTGTCGAACTTCTCGGCAGAATGGCATAAAAACTTTAGTTAAGTGAACAGTATTTGGATTAGCCAGGATGATCCCCTCATAGGCCAGTGGGTCGCCGTAGTATCTCCAGGCGATAGTGTCCCATCGGTCCCCCTCACTCGTTATGTATTCGATGTAGCCGGTCGCCATATCATCTGCCTCCCGGCAGCATGCGCGTGATCATCTGTGCCCGGGTACCGGCCTCATTTGCATTGCCCTGGGTCAGCTGGGCCAGGGTGATGGCTGTGGTACTCCGGGCGGATATCTGCTGATTTACGGCGGCGATCCGGTTGCCGATGATGCTGGCCGGATACGGCAGTCCGTAGGTGACCCTGGTGATATAGGAGGAGAGGCCTGAAATGGTGGCGGCCTGCGCCTGCACCTGGGCGGCCGCTTCTTTTGCCCCTGCGGCCATGGCTTCAGGAATGCCCAATCTGCTTTTAAACTCAGGAAACAAATCATTGATAAGCCATTTAGCCAGTCCGTCCCAGACCGTACCGATACCAAGGGTTTGTGCATATAGTTCAAAGGTGGTCAAAGCTATCAGACAGTCTTCAACTGGTGTAACTACGCTCTTTGGAGCTGATGCAACTATAAAGTGCGGAGCGCCTCGGAAGATAAAGTCTGTTCCTTCTTCTTCCCATTGCTTGACGTAATTGGAGAAAGACTCCATTCCAGCCGGGAACCCTACTTCACGCGAAGTCTTCACGAGTTTCGCCATCATTTCATCCCTGATCTCAATTAGCGTTGCTCGATTATCAATCACCGTAAATCGAACTTGTCTGGAATTTCTTCCAGTAGGAGCATAACAGGCAACCTCCAGAAGCTTCTTCATGACATCTGATTCAATGTTCTCAGGCTTGTACTGTCTGACGGCTCTGCGACCTTTTATAAGGAGTTCCATCTGAGAGGTATCCGGCAATTTGCCTTTTAACGTTAAACTGTTTTTTGGGTCATATCCAAGAATCGAAATAGAAGCCGTTGGACAGATGGACAGGCAATGCTGACATCTGTAACAATTAGCTCCATTTTCTTGTGTAATGGTAGGGTATCCACTTGCCATAGTGATTATTCGAGCAGGACAATCAGAGGAACACTGGCCACATTTTGTACATGTTTCCTGATTAACATTGAAATCAATCATTCATATCTCCTTGAAGATAAACTCCTGTCATTCCGAAGCGATCGGAATCAGTATCTCGTTTCGACGCAGGAACCAGATTGTGAACGGCGGGTTGTAGCGTGCCCAGACCGGCTCCCCGATGACTTTCAGGTTGTTGGCTGTTATCCAGTTTTCCAGTTCCTGCTTATAGCGCAGAAATTTCTTCTCACTCCAGAATCCGGAATATCTAACAGCAGCCACTCGGCGGGCAGGAACTTGCCGCAGCTTAATGTTTGGATCATCGGGAGTCGGCAGGGTTTCCATAGTATATGAAGCCGGCATCATAAAGCTTACAGCCCACTTTCCCTGTACACTCTGCTGACTGACCGGAGCGGTCATGGATATTTTCTCCCCCGTATGTTCCTGCGAAACGGGAGACGTCATAGCAATCTTGCCGCGTGATTTGTTGTCACCGGAGATGTAGCGAAAAAGGGGTCTGAAAGCCTTGTTACCGGCACCTTCCAGGTCTCCGTCAACAATGATTTCAGCGAGTACCTGAGGCGCGTACTCGCGCAGCTCGAAAATATCGTCAGTTTTAATAATTGTGTAAGGTGCTTCTTCGGTTGCCATGGCAGTGGTCGCTCCTGTGAGCAGCAGTAATTGTATGGCAGTGATCAGTCTGATCAGCTTCATTTCCTGCTCCTTGCGCGTCTGTTTAAAAAAGTGCAGGTGGTCTCTTTGTGCTGCTGGTTCAGAATGAATTTTCAATAATGACTTCCGCCAGCGACAGCTTGCCCATCCGGGGGAACGATTCCTGAGAGCGACTGCCCACCGCAATCATCATGCTGACAACATGGTCGTCTGACAGATTGATCAGCTTCCCCCACGGCATCGAAACCAAATCCGTCCATGGGACAGGAGTGCCACCCCTGTTCCTGCGACAGCAGCATGATGCTCATGGCAAGCAGCACACACGAGCGCATCACTTCGTCCCGTTGTACCTGCGGTTTTTCTCGGTAATATGCATCAATTGCGGGTATGAGCATGTCCTGGTACATCTGCGGTGCACCAGCCCAGTAATGATAAGCTACCCGATGTTGGACGGGTAAAGTCGAGCAGCATCTTAACGATTGTCGTCTTCCCGGCACCATTGGGGCCAAGAGCAAAAAACTCACCTGGCTCAACAGAAAAAGATACATCGTCAACAGCTGTATGCGATTCGTATCGTTTGGTTACGTTTTTCAATTCAATCATATAATGGTAGCTTTCAGGTGTTTTTCATAAAGTGCATAGTTTGATTGCAAAATTTCAGGAATTGACAACTCATAAGGGCAGCGTTCCAGGCAGGCACCACAAGCAGTGCAGAGCAGAACGCTTTCCATGGGCTTTTTGCAGAATTCTACCGCAACCGCCGGCGACATTCTGGAAGCAACGATAGGATACCCCATCGCCGGTGTGATCATTACTCCATGTGGACATGGCTGGCAATATTCGCAACGACGGCAGAACCGTTTGCCCAGTTCCTTGCGATAGTTGTCCATAATTTCACGATCTTTTTCAGTAATTACATTTGGCCGAGCATAATATGAAAGCACTTCATCCACCTGCTCACACGATTCAAATCCCGGAATCGGTATGACACTGTCATGATTTCGCAGATATTTGAAGGCCACTTCGGCATTGTCTATAACACCGCCGCCGAAAGGTTTCATGCAGATAAAAGCCATCCCTTTCTTCTGGGCAGCAGCGATAAGTTCATCCTTTGCCGCCTCCTCAATCAGGTTGAACGGAAACTGGATCGTATCAAACAGTCCGCTATGTACCATTTTAATAGCCATCTGTAGGCTATGAGATGTCACCCCGACATGTCTGACCTTCCCGGCGGCTTTTGCCTTCATGACCGCTTCCAGAGCACCTGATGGTCCAGTCGCTTCTTGCCAATCCTTTTCCTGGGCAATCTGGTGCAGTTGGTACAGGTCGATATAATCCGTCTGCAGCATCCGCAAACTGTTTTCCAGATGCCCGGTTATCCCTTCCGCGCTCCGCATAAGGCTCTTCGTGGCAATAACTACCTTGTCACGCATACCAGTAAAGGCCATCCCGATCTTTTCCTCGCTGTCGCGGTACGCGTTTGCAGTGTCACAATAGGTAATACCCTTCTCGAACGCATGCCGAAGCACTTTGACCGTATCCTCTTTAGGCAGACGGATAATCGGAATACAGCCGAAACCGCATTCTGAGACCGTCAATTCAGTTTTTCCAAGCTTCACATACCTAATACCGTCACCTCATATTGACAAATATCCTCAGTCCTTTGTCACTAACCTGGCACCGAGATCAAAAGCTTTTCGGCAATCCTCGGGAAATACCGTCCGATGCCGTTCTTTACGTTGTTCAGGATCGAAATAGTTGAAGACGACTTTATCATAATCCTCGAACTGGAGCGTTTCAAAGCAGTAGAGCGTTTCCGACTTGCCGAATATTCTGGCCAGATAACTCTCGTTCATACCGAAATGGATTGGATAATTATTCTCTTTCATAATTTCTTCCGATACATTCATCGTGTACATAAAGGCAGTCGAAATCTTCCTTTCGTAGAGAGAACCCGGCGGGCGTGTGTAGGTCAGATACTGGAAGAGCAGGCGTTCCATAAACGACCTCATTTCTCCTGTGACCGTGCCGAAATATATCGGCGAGCCAAGAATGAATGCATCTGCCTCAGCAAGTTTGGCTAGGACAGGAGTCAGACCATCATTCATGGCGCACTTCCCGTAACTCTTCCCTTCCTTGAGCTTGCAGGAAAAGCAACTTGTGCATCCCTTAAAATCCAGATCATAGAGATGGACGAGTTCTGTCTCGGCTCCTTGAGATGCTGCTCCCTCAAGAGCCTTTTCCAACAATGTTGCAGTATTACATTTTTTTCTTGGACTGCCGTTGATGGCATATACTTTCATGTTTCACTCCTCTAGTTGACGACAAGCAACTTATCAATTACATCGTACAGTTTGGGCGATCTGCCATCCATGAGCGAAGGGTCGGAGCAAGCCACTCAGAAAGTCCACTGGCGAGATAAAAGCGGGTAAGGAGCAGGTCGTCTCCTTCGGCGATAATGTTCTCTTTCAGTGCTATTTTCTCAAGTGCAGTTCCTGGATAGATACGGATTCCCATTGTCAATTTCAACATGTCCAGCTGCAGTGAATCTGCAAAAGTAAGGCTCTGCCGCACCGTCTCTTTCGTCTCTCCCGGTCCGCCAAGCAGCAGGAATCCCATTCGTTTTATTCCGTACTTTTTTAGAAGGTCCGAAGCAAATTGCACCTGTTCAACGGTGTATTTTTTGTTTAGATTTCTCAGAATTTCCGGACTGCCGCTCTCAAAACCGAGACTTGCTTCGACGCAACCGGCTTTTGCCATCAGTTGCACCATCTCCTCGTCCACAAAGCCGGGATAGAGGATGCATCGCCATCGTATATCCAGATTTGCGGCAGCTAGCGATTCACAGAGTTCCTTCGTGTAATCGGGGGGAAAGTTGAAGGTGTTGTCAACGAAGTAGAAGCTGCTGAAGCCGGCAGCCACATGTCGGACAATACCTTCAACAATTTCATTGACCGCGTGCTTTCGGATGACCGTTCCTTCAAGCGTGGGAGTGGAGCAATAGGCACATTTCATTGGGCAGCCACGCCTTGTCTGATATGGGATCCATATTTCGTTCTTATCTTCTGAAGGAACTGACCAGAGGGAAGGATCGGGAAGAGGAAGTGTATCCAGATTTGCCCTCTCGGATTCCACCAATTGTACTGGCTCACCGGGAAGACAAAGACCTGGAATATCAGAAACGTTCTCTCCCCGTTGTACAGCTTCAAGAAGAGACGAAAAGGCAACCTCTCCTTCACCGCATATCCCCATATCCGCCTTCAGGTAACGGAGCACCGCATGCGGAAATATGCTGAATCCGGCACCTCCAATAACAACAGGCGCTGCGGAGAAGGTACGGCATTGGGCAATGATGTCGCGTACCGGTTCAAGGAGAAATCGTGTCTCCGCCATGTGCTGATTATCAACGTTTCTCACCGAAATCCCGACCAGGTCCGGTTTCGAATGTTGAATTGCACTCCTTATGAGTTCATTGTTGTCGCCACCACCCATCAAATCGAGCATGTGTACGTCGTGTCCGGCATTTCTGGCCGCAACAGCCACGCAGTTCATTCCCAGTGGCAGCGGGATCATGTTGATTGTTTCCGTATTTGCTGAAATCAGAAGCACTTTCATATGTTGACCGCCATTTAATCACTGAGAGTAAATACCCCGCCCCTTGGGTCGATTCAATCATCAATTAAGGTTGCAGATACCCCGTTGCCTGCATGTTTTCAAGGATTTCATCGACTCCCTTTACTTGGGCAAACACCGCTCCAAGAGCTGCCATGTAAGAGGCATGTACCTGCTCTGCTGGTACGGTGATACCTTTGAACGACAGTTCTCTGGTCGCGCAAGCGTCATGGGTAACGATGCAGGAAAAACCGAGGTCAAATGCAGCACGGACGGTCGTATCAACGCACATATGGCTCATCATGCCACATATCAGCAGAGTATCGACACCGGCAGCTTTCAGTTGTTCCAGCAGTTCGGTGTTGCGGAAACTGCTCGGGAAGTGTTTGACGATGACAGGTTCACCAGGCAATGGAGCAACGCTGGCATGGATATCTGCGCCCGGTGTTCCTGGCAGAAAGAAGGTCGGGTTTGGCTGGGCGGCGATATGCTGAACATGGAAGATTGACCATGACTGTTTTCTGAAGGCAGCCAACAGTCGAGCCGCAGCTGCCGCAGCTTCTATACTACCGATCAGTTCCATCTTGCCGCCGGGGAAGTAATCGTTCTGGATGTCGATGATGAGTAAGGCGGTTTTCATAGGGTTCCTCGTATAGTAATTATTGATGCTCTCTTGTTCCTTAAAGGCTGAGATAGGTCGTCTATAGTAGGCACCATAAGTTAACTGAAGCAACAGTTTAAGGCTCTTCTAGAGCTCAGTATACAATTTTACAGCTTTGCTGGCTGGCCGGTAGACGAAATGACGCTGCTCCATAAGCTTTTCAAGAAGCGTGCGAACCTCCGCAAAGGCAAACAAAGAAAACATCGGCGAGGCAATATCAATACTCGACTGGGGCACTAAGCAAGTACGCAGTTCATCGACCACACGGTCATTTCCAGTGTTCTTGATTAACCTCACTAATCCCCTCCATCAGTACAAATTTTCAACTCAATAACCTATGCGGCAATGTAAACTCCACTTTTACATGATCGTTACATCCTCATGGCAAAAGTAGCAAATGACATTTTTATCGAAGGCCATGAAATCGTCACCAAACTAGTGTCTAATTGCAATAATAGCTGAAATAATGTAGACTTCTTTCATCTTAC
>JABBNX010000177.1 GCA_019352135.1 Pseudomonadota bacterium | reverse complement strand
TATGTTTCTGTTTTTATTAGGTTTTAAGTTCCCGCAAAGCGGTTTAGTTCAACTCCCCATTAAAGACCATATCCTGTCACGGGAGACCGCCCGCCTGGTGCTGATTTTTCGCAACGAATCCACAGGATGGAAAATCTCGCACAGCAGTATTTCCATTCCCTACTATCTGGTTCGTGCCGGCGAAGTCTATCCCATGCAGGAACTGGAGGAACGCAACCAGTTTCTGGAAGAGCTGGTTATTGAACGGACACGCCAGCTTTCCGAAGCAAACGCCAGACTGCAACGAACTAATGAAGAGCTGGAAAAAGAGATCGTGGAACATAGGCATGCCGAGGAGGCACTGCGGGAGAGCGAGGTCCATTACCGCCTGTTGGCAGAGGAAGCGTCAGACGTAATATGGCAATTGGACAGTGACTATCGTTTTACCTATATCAGCCCTGCAGACGAACGATTGCGCGGCTTCAAGGCCGACGAAGTCATTGGCCGCCATGTTTTTGAATTTCTCAACGAAGAGGGGATCACAGAGCTTCAGAAAATGGCTCGCATCAGGCTGGAGGCAGAACATCGGGGAATAAAGGTAGGCACTCAGACCTTTGAGGCCCAGCACCAATGCAAAGATGGCAGATGGATATGGGTGGAAATAAGCTATACATCCAAACGCGATGCATACGGTGCAGTCACCGGATTCCACGGTATATCACGAGAAATAACCGAACGCAAAGAGCGTGACAAGGAACTGCTGAAAATTGAAAAACTGGAATCACTGGGTGCCCTCGCCGGAGGTATTGCCCACGATTTCAACAATATACTGACAGGAATCATGGGAAACATATCTTTTGCACAACTGTTTCTTGACCCCACCCATAAGTCTCACAAACCATTGGTTGATGCCGAAAAAGCATCAGTACGGGCCGGCGAACTCACCCACCAGCTACTAACTTTTGCCCGTGGCGGCGAACCGGTAAAAAAGGTGTTTTCACTGCAGTACCTGATTAATGAATCCATCTCGCTTTTTCTGCGTGGCTCGAACGTAAAGGGAATAATCGAAATTCCCGACTCAATCCATGCGGTCGAAGCTGATGAAGGGCAGATGAACGAGGCATTTCACAATATTATCATCAACGCTGCGCAATCGATGCCGGAAGGCGGGACTCTGACGGTCACCGCACAGAACGAGATGCTGTATAATGCAAATACCATGAACCTCCCGGGTGGCAGTTATGTTAGATTGTCGTTCGCAGATCAGGGCAGCGGAATATCAGATGCCCACCTTAAAAAAATATTCGACCCCTACTTTACGACCAAGACCGATGGGAACGGACTTGGACTTGCTTCAGTCCACTCAATAGTAAGCAGACATGGCGGGCATATTGGCGTCAATTCAGTTACCGGTAAAGGTACTACGTTCACAATCCACCTGCCATCAATCGGCGAGACATACACAAAACATCAAACGAGCTCTGTCACGCAGACTACTGGTGTTCATTCCGGCGGAGCCATTCTCCTTATGGACGACGAGGAGATGATCCGGGATATGACGGCTGAAATGCTGGAATACCTGGGATACAAGATAACAACGTGTGACAACGGCGCGGCGGCAATTACGGAGTATAGTGCTGCAATGAAGTCAGGGTCGGCATTTTCAGCAGTTATCATGGATCTTACCATGCCTGGAGGTATGGGAGGGAAGGAGGCGGCTCGGCAGATACTTGCCATCGATCCGAAGGCGTGCCTGATTGTGTCGAGTGGTTATTCAAACGATCCGATCATGTCTGACTACAGTTCCTACGGCTTTAATGCCGCGATAGCGAAGCCATACAAAATGATGGAATTCGAGCAACTGCTGAGCGCCGTTTTGTCTGCACGTTAGCCACACCATTCCGGCCCCGTTTGCCGATGACATGTTGCCGACACTGGAGTTGGTCCCGACCGGGAACGGCTGTTCTCTCCAATCTTCATCGACAACGAAAGCTTTGGGACCCGTTCAACAACAGTGCTGCTGATCAACCGGAGCGGATTGGTTACGTTCATGGAGCGGACCTTTGACCGTTCCCCCCAATTTCTCAACTTTACTACGGTACAGTTTTCAGGTCAGGCTTCCCATCTCATGAACTTTCTCTTTCACATGCTCCTTTCCGGACCAAACGATCAGATTTTGGCCGGCAACTTCATGGGAGACTTCGTCAAAGGCCCACTGACGGACCGGTTTCCCGAAAAGATACGGCAGGGAGTTGCCCTGCACCGCAGAATAGATTCTTTCGCCAGCCGAAACGATGTGTTCCAGCAAAGCAGGCGACGGCTTGATCCGCATTACGGCCTGTATCGCGGGGTGCTGGTCGATCTGTTCTATGATCATTATCTGGTCAGGGAGTGGAGTTGCTGGTCGGATGAACCGTTCGATCCGTATCTTGCCAGAACCAGATCAGCCATCGAGAAGCAACGATACGATGTGCCCGAACATTTGAAAAAGCTGATACCCGTAATCTTCGAGGAACTGCTGCCGTCCTATGGAGAGGTGAGCGGAATCGGAAGCGCCTTGGAGCGCATGTCCCGAAGGGTGCTGCGCTCCAATCCGCTGGCCGGGGGCGAAGCAGAACTGATTCGGCATTATGATGACTTGAAGTCTGATTTTCACGCTTTCATGCCGCTGGTGCGCCGCTTTGCAGCTGACTTTATCGCTGCGAAAACTGATTGTTCGTAACGCGGCAGGGTGGTGAAATTGTTACCGCCCCCCTCCACGGCACATGAACGCTCCTTGTCCATTTTATACCGCCATTTTTTGAGCGTTCGACGTAGTTTATCTAGCGGTAATTTGCGCTGTACCCCTCCTGAAAAACAGGCCGGAACAATAACTTTCATTTCGTAGGTGTCATGCTTATAATTGTTGAATCGCCCACCAAGGCGAAAAAAATACAGTCAATCCTCAAAGTAAAAACCATGTCGACGGTGGGGCATTTCAAAGACCTGCCCGAAGCCCGACTTGGCGTCGACCCCGTAACCTATGAACCGACCTTTGTCTATCACGAGAAGAAAACGCGCCTCCCCCAGGAACTTCGTGCTGCGGCACGCGGGGAGACCGTTATGCTGGCTGGCGACCCGGACCGTGAAGGGTATGCCATCAGCTGTCATATCTACGAAGAGGTAAAATCCGTTGCCAAAGAATGCCTGCGCATGGAAATTTATGAAGTTACCGAGAAGGGGCTGAAGGAATCGCTTGCCAAGGCGGTGCCGTTCGAACTGACCAACATGGGCCTCTACAACGCGTTTCTTGGACGCCGAATTGGCGACCGTCTGGTAGGCTATATTCTCTCACCAATTGCCAGCAAGTGCCTTCGCGGCAGCTACAGCGTCGGAAGGGTTCAGTCGCCGGCGGTTCGCCTCGTAGTCGACCGTGAACGTGATATCCGCGCGTTCACCCCATCCCCGTACTGGATGCTGGATATCCTGCTGAACAAGAATGGCACGGCTTTTATGGCCCGGCATATTAATGGCAAGTTCACCATCCAGGCGGAGGCACAGGCTATCATCGCAGTCATTAGCGCGGAGCCCCATGCAGTTGCCGTAAAGGTGGAAAAGAAAGAGGTCAGACAATCTCCAAAACCGCCGTTCACGACGGTTGATTTACAGGCTGCCGCAGCCGCTCGACTGAAGTTCACGCCGGAGCATACGATGAAACTTGCTCAGGCGCTTTTCGATCATGGCGTCATCACCTACCACCGAACCGATTCCGTTCGGATGGATGATGCCTTTATCGGTGAAATTCGCGAGGTTCTGGGGCGGACGCTTGGGGATAGCTACCTGCCTGCGCAACCGCACCAGCACAAATCAAAAAACTCCCAGGCAGAGGCACACGAAGGTATCCGCCCCACGCATATGCATTCCGTTGCAGACATCGAAGCCATAATCAGGAAAGAAGGGCTTACTCCTGATCATTCCCGGCTCTACGAAATGATTTTCAAGCGTGCCGTCGCAAGCCAGATGGCAGCGGCACGCTACAACTCGACAGTCATGATTTTTGACGTGGCGGGCGAACGCTTCAAGGCTGCCGGGCGGGAGCTCGTCTTTGACGGCTTTCTCAAGGTATACGCCGAAGTTGATGATGAAAAAGAAAAAAAGGGAGAGGAAGACAAACTGCAACTGCTCCCCCCGGTAGACGTTGGCGAGTTGGTGCCGAAGGTACAGGAAATTCTTGACGAGAAGAAGAGCAAGCCACCGGGAAGGTTTACGCTGGGTTCCCTGGTAAAGGAGTTGGAGCGGCTTGACATCGGGCGCCCATCAACCTACGCTGCAATTACCAAGAACATAACAGACCGCGGTTACATTAAGGAAGAAAAGGGAAAGGTTGTCCCCTTGGTACGCGGAGAAACCCTGACAGACTATCTCAGGGATAAACACGCCTGGGTGATCGATTATAAGCTGACCAGCAAGATGGAAAACTTTTTGGATCAGGTGGTAGAAAACAAGGAACCATGGCAGCGCTTTTGTAAAGGTGTTCACAACAAGATGGGGTTCTCCATTCCGCCTGTACGGGCGGCAGGAGACGGTCCGAGCGAAGGGCAGCTCAAGTACGCCCACGACCTTGCACAAAAAAACAACCTTGTAATACCCGCGGAAACACTAAAGAGCAGCAAGGCTCTCTCTGTATGGATTGGAGGTGTCGTCGGCACAAAAACCCGGCCGGCACATCCATCCAAGACTGCTCCAATATTCGGTCATTAAAAACGGCGACATAGTGACAATCGTCGGTTTGTTGGATGACGTGCGTAATGCAACAGAGATACTTGGTGTTGAATGCGCCGACGATGTGCTGAATGACCGAAGCCAGCTCGATTACCGGCGAATATTCGTCTCAAACCCGGCAGTATGTGGCTAGACATTGCGGCAGGTGGGACTTTTTCACAATTATGAAGGTATCGTGACAAGAATCAGGCGCGGAGACAGGGATTTTATCCCTAATGCAGAAACAACCATTATGCCGGGCGACCGCCTGCGAGTGATTGCGCCACGGGAAAATCTTTCGGCAATCTCAAAATATATTGGCGATTCCTATCATGAAGCGAGCGAATTCAACATCCTGACTTTTGGGCTCGGACTCGCACTGGGCATAGCCCTCGGAACTGTCGTAGTAACACTTCCCATGGGAATCGGAATATTCGAAATCGGGCCTGTGGCAGGTTGTCTGGTTGCTGCGCTGATATTGGGGGCGCTTGGCAGAACGGGGCCACTGACATGGTACCTGCCGTACAGTGCATCAATGTCGCTACGTCAACTCGGGCTGGTTGTATTTTTGTCGTGCGCCGGCATTAAGGCCGGCGCTCTGTTGCACTCGGCACCGATCAATCTTTCTGCTCTCTTCGCGGGTGCCTGTATCACACCGGTAGCCAGCCTGGTAACAATTGTCATGGCACGCATGATTGCCGGCAAATTGTGGCCATTCATCGGAGGTGTCCTGTCCGGCCTTCAGACTCAACCGGCCGTTCTCGGCTTTGCCGTCGGGCGATGCGGCAATGATCGGGTTGAGGCCGGTTATACTGCTGTTTTTCCACTCAGCATGCTGTTGAAGATCGTCTTTGTGCAGATTTTTTTTATTGGTTATGCTCATCTTCTACAGTAGATTTTTGAAAGCTATTTGATATCAGCATATTATAATGCGTAAGTTAGGCCGTGGCACTACACCGCCTGCTCTTTGAAACTTGAATCAGCTTGTTTTATTCTATAGCTGTACGACTCTAATCGTCGGCGGCACTGCAACACCCGTTGCCTTGAACACCTTGCCGCAGGTTCCCTGGCATTCTGTCCTGACCGCCAGCATGGAGCCATTTTCTTCCAGGATTACTTCCTGAAGCGCTTTCAGATCCTGCTTGATATCGGCCCATTCAAACTGGAGGCCCTGACTGGCCAGTCTGTCATTCAGCTCCTTTTTCAACACCAGGGCCAGGAAGCTACAGAAGACATGACCCCTGATGGTCTCATCCCGTTTGTGGTAGATGGGACGGGTGTCAATTACTGACTTCATATCACGGAAGGTATGTTCCACCATCCAGAGTTCCTTGTACTTGAGCGCCACTTCCCGCGCCTTGAGCTTTGTGTTGGTGGTCAACACCCAGATGCCGTCATATTTGGCATCGGCTTTGATCTTTTCTTCATCCAGGACCACGCTCTTGTTCGTAATGGAGAGGAAGCCGCGGTACCCTTTGTTGCTGATCAGTGATGACGGCGCTTTCTTGATCTTCTCCTTCAGCGATTCGACAATGGTGTTCCGGTCGGCCTCGTCGCGCCTGGCTTGACGCTCATTCTTGCAAACGATGTAACGTGTGCCGTCAATGACGACCTCTTTCACTTTAAGCGGAGACGGATCTTTGCTGTGTATGCCTTCCGGATAGACCTCCTCGTAGGGTATTTCATCAGCAAGTACCTCAGTCTTCACCTCTTTCACCAGCCGCATGCGGACACCGAGGATATAGGAGAGTTTTTCCTCTTTGAGGGTCAGCATAGTGTCCTTGCTGATCATACCCCGATCAGCCACGATGCAGAACCGATTAGCACCGAATCGTTTTTTAAGCCTTGTGACAACCGGTATAGTGCTGGTTACATCCGCCGTGTTGCCAGGCCACATCTCGCAGGCAATCGGTTTAC
>JABBNX010000019.1 GCA_019352135.1 Pseudomonadota bacterium | reverse complement strand
CAACACCCAAAACCTATTACTCATTTGGTAAAACTAAGTCAGGTTCTCAGCGGTAAACCCGGAAACCAGCTCCTTAAAGGCGAAGATTTTCGGGTTTAGTTATTTGTGGTTCTTGTCTGCGGGTGCAAATCCTAAAGTGTTATTTCAACACCTTTGTGGAATGGCTTGCTGCAATCAGCGCCCTTCGTTCAATCTATTTGAGGTTTTTCTTGATCCGTCCAACGGCTTCGATGATGTTTTCTCTATGACCGAACGCCGACAACCGGAAGTACCCTTCCCCGCTCGGGCCGAAACCACTCCCCGGCGTCCCGACCACGTTGCATTCGGTGAGCAGCTTGTCGAAGAACTCCCAACTGGTCATGCCGCCCGGGGTCTTGAGCCAGATATACGGGGCGTTGACGCCGCCGAAACAGCTCACGCCGACCTCTCTCAGCCCTTCACGGATGATGCGGGCATTTTCCATGTAATAATCGATGATCTCCTTGGTCTGCTTCCACCCTTCCTCGGAGTAGACCGCAGCAGCGGCCTTCTGCACCGGATAGGAGGCACCGTTGAACTTGGTGGTGACACGACGATTCCAGAGCTTGTTAAAACTGTACTTCTCGCCGGTCGTCGTGGTGCCCATGACCTCTTCCGGCACGACCACCAGGCCGCAGCGGACGCCGGTGAAGCCGGCGGTCTTTGAGAACGAACGGAATTCGATGGCGCACTTCTTGGCCCCTTCGATCTCATAGATGGAATGCGGGATGGAGGGATCGGTGATGAACGCCTCGTAGGCGGCATCGAAGAAGATCACCGCGTCGTTGGCGTTGGCGTAATCGACCCACTTCTTCAGCTCGGCCTTGCTGGCTACCACGCCGGTCGGGTTGTTGGGGAAGCAGAGATAAATGATATCCACTTTTTCGGGCGGCAGCGCCGGAATGAAGCCGTTGGCCTCGTTGCACGGCAGGTAGACTATTCCCTTGTAATACCCCTTGTCGTCGGCTTCGCCGGTGCGGCCGATCATGACGTTGGTGTCGTTGTACACCGGATAGACCGGGTCGCCGATGGCCACCACGTTGTCCAGGGCAAAGATGTCGAGGATGTTGGCGCAGTCGCACTTGGAACCGTCGGAGATGAACATCTCCCCGGTCTTGAGGGACACGCCGAGCGGCTTGTAGGAATTCTCGATAATGGCATTGATCAGCCAGTCATACCCCTGCTCCGGACCGTAGCCGGCAAACTGGTCGGTAGTGCCCAGGTCATCCACGGCGTCGTGAAAGGCCTTCAGCACGGCAGGCGCCAGCGGGCGGGTTACGTCGCCGATACCGAGGCGAATGACCTTGGCGGACGGATTGGCTTCGGCAAAGGCACGCACGCGGCGGCCGATTTCGGGGAACAGGTAGCCTGCTTTCAGCTTCAGGTAGTTGTCGTTGATTTTTGCCATGTAATTGAAAATCCTCCTGAGAATGAGTTACGAAAAGCCATTTCCGTTTCCTGAGCAGGAAATAACTCCGTTGACGTATATATCGGGCCGATGGCGCTTCTAAACGACTGCGTGTTTTCGTGCGCCAAAGGCCTTTGATTGCTTGCGCTGCGCTTTATCATGATACATCTTCCGGTCTGCCTGCTTAAAGGCCTCCTGCAATCCGTCCGGTGTTTTGCTGGTTGTATACCCCAACGAAATCGAGAGCTGGCAGCCTCCATCTATCGGGACCACTTTGGCTTCGGCGCTCCTGACCCTTTCCAGCGCCATCTGCATCTGCGCCATATCCACCCCAGGAAGCAGCACGGCGAACTCATCGCCGCCGATCCGGGCAACGATATCCTCCGTACGGAAAGATTCCAGCAGTACCTGCGCGGTGGCCCTGATCAGGGTATCACCGGCAGCGTGGCCGATAGAGTCGTTACATCTCTTGAGGCCGTCGATATCGGCCACCACTACCGAGATCGGCAGTTGGCGGCCGCGAGCAAGGCGTTCCAACTCGCTGTCGAAATAGGCGCGATTATAGAGACCGGTCAGGGCGTCGTGGGTGCTGGCATGGACCAGTTCCTCGCTCTTTTGGTCTTCAAGCTGGATCATCGTATTGAAGGTCTGAGCCAAAATGCCGATCTCATCATCGGAATCGGTAATGAAGAGACGCTCTTCGCCATGTTTGGCGGAAATATTCTTCACGTGATCGGCAAACCGCACCAGCGTACTGGTAAAGCGCTCCATCATGACCCTGACCACTATAATGACAAACGCCGAACCGACGGCTATCAGCAGCAGAAAATATTTCTGCATATACCAGATCGGCGCATAGGCCTCATCCAGTGGATAGTTGGCCCCGACAAACCAGTCTATTGCGTTCAGATGTTTGAGGGAAGCAAGCGACTTCAGCCCGCGCGAATTACTATTCTCTTCGGTGCCTTCAAAGCCGTTGAGCGCCTCGTCAAAGAGCTTGTTCGACCCGGGCGGTTCGCTGACCTGCATGATGCGCGACTTGTCCGGATGCATGATCAGGATTCGATTACGCGTAATGATATACAGATAGCCGGTTGCTGCGATGCGGGTACGCGACAGCTCGCCCAAAAAATTGTCCTGCAGCAGGTTCAGACTGCCACCAAGCAGGGCGATCAGCTTCCCGCTCTTGTCCCGTACCGGCGCTGTAAATATGATTGACGGCGCACCGGGGGTGTGGGTTGATACATAGGGTTCCGAAATTGTCGGCTGCCCCAGGGTTACTGCCCGCTTGAAATAGTCGCGAAAGGAGATATCCCGGCCACGCCGATTCGGGCGATACGGCGATTCGGCAATGAGTTTCCCTTCCGGCGAGAAGAGAAACAGGCCATTGTCAAAGAGGCTGTGGGTGCCGGGGAGATTATCGAGAAAACGCTGGGCTGCGTTGTCGTCGTGTACCATTTCCGGGGTAACGAGCCGGGAGACATCGGCAATATGTTTCAGGGACGATGTGAGTTTCTGGTCGATATTTTGCGTCACAACAGTCAACAGGTTAAACTGTTGAGAGGATACGACCTGTTTAAGTTCCCTTTTTAAATAAACAAGAGTCAGTACTGCCAGAATGATCTGGAACAGAATCAGGAACGCGCAGATCGTTACTGTCATCCTGAAAGTGATGCTGTGGCGTGAGGTTGAAATTACCGGCTCCATCACGGTTCGTCTCCCCGAGGCACGGTTTGATGTAACATGGGCAAATGGAGTCCAACCAGAAAGCTATTCTGTGTGTCGCCTGCTATTTTAGCCCCAGCACATCCTGCATATCATAAAGCCCGGGAGCCTTGCCGCCCACCCACTTGGCGGCGCGAACCGAACCGCGCGAGAACATGTCACGGGTCATGGCGCGATGGCTAATTTCGATCCGTTCACCCATGCCGATAAAGTAGACCGTGTGCTCACCGATGATGTCGCCACCACGAACGGTCTGCATGCCGATTTCCTCTTTCGTCCGCTCGCCGCAGATCCCCTCGCGGTGATAGTTGGCCACCTTGTTGTAGTCGCGCCCCAGCGCTTCCGCCACCACTTCCCCCATCCTCACGGCGGTACCGGAAGGGGCGTCTTTTTTCTTGTTGTGGTGCAGTTCGACGATTTCCACATCAAAATCATCACCCAGGGTCTTGGCCACATCTTTCAACACCTTAAAGAAGACGTTGACGCCGACCGACATATTGGGCGCGAGCACCGCCGGGATATCTCTGGCAAGTTCGGCGGCCAGCGCTCGCTCTTCGGGAGTAAAGCCGGTGGAACCGATCACGATGGCCTTCTTGTGCAGGGCGCACATTTCCAGGTTCTTGAGCGACACCTTGGGTGAGGTGAAGTCGATCAGCACATCGCAGGCCGCGACAACGGCGTTGAGACTGTCGGTGATATGAACATCCGTCTTGCCGCAGCCGGCCAGAAGTCCCGCATCCTCACCAAGCTGGGGATGCCCCGGACGTTCAAGCGCACCGGAGAATACGGTTCCCTCGGCTTCAATAATGGCGGTGATAATGCGCTGTCCCATCCGTCCCGCAGCACCGCACACAGCAATTTTAATCATATGAAGACCTCTTGCCTCTCCGCAGAGGACGCAGAAAAAAAACAAAGAATCATCCGATCATCAGCGGCGTGAACCTCGCTGATGGAAAAGATCTTGATTACCCTGTACCTGCTGCGGCCGCGGCGGAATAAATAAAATTATATCAGCTTATACTCTTTCATGATCGCTGCCAGCTTGGCCTTATTGCCTTCTCCCATTTCACAGAGCGGCAGACGGACATCTGCCGAGGCCTTGCCCATCAGCTCCAGAGCGGTCTTGACCGGTACCGGATTGCTCTCGATAAACATGGCACTGCCGATTTTGAGGGTTTGAAGGTGCAGCTGCCGTGCTTTTTCGAAATCACCGGCAAAAAATGCGTCTACCAGATCCGCGACCGTTTTCGGCATGATGTTGGCCAGCACGGAGATAATCCCTTTGGCGCCGCAGGCCATCATCGGAAAGGTGATGAAGTCATCGCCGGAAAAGACGTCGATCTTGTCGCCGCAGAGGGCAATGATTTCAGAAGCCTGCTGGAGAGAACCGGTTGCCTCCTTGATGGCGACAATAGTGGCATGTTCCGCCAATCGGGCCACTGTCTCGGGGAGCAGATTAATGCTGGTTCGCCCCGGAACATTATAAAGGATCTGCGGCAGCGCCACTGCGTTGGCGATTGCCGTGTAGTGGCGATAGAGCCCTTCCTGAGTCGGCTTGTTATAGTAGGGGGTCACCAGCAGGGCACCGTCAGCTCCGGCCTCCTTGGCCTTCTGGGTCATCTCGATGGCTTCCGACGTGCTGTTGGAACCGGTACCGGCTATGACAGGGACACGCGTGGCGACCTGTTCAATAACAGTTTTGACAACCGCCAGATGCTCGTCGTAATCGAGAGTTGATGACTCACCGGTGGTGCCGCACGGCACAATTGCATCGGTCCCGTTCTCAATCTGGAATTCGACCAACTCACGGAGCTTTTCAAAATCTACCGCGCCATCTTTTTTGAACGGCGTGACAATGGCAACAATGCTTCCCTTGAACATAAATGAATACCTCCTCGTGGATTCCCGATATACGTTACAGAAACGACGCTATTTTTTCGCCTTTAACCAGATCTTCAACTGTTTCACGTTCACGGACAACCTCGAACCGGTCACCCTTTACCATTACTTCCGCCACACGGGGGCGGCTGTTATAGCTGCTGCTCATGGCAAAACCGTATGCGCCTGCCGACGTAAAGGCCATAAGATCACCCTGCTTGAACATCGGCACTTCGCGGTCCTTCGCCAGAAAATCTCCCGACTCGCAGATCGGCCCGACAATGTCGGCGACGATTATGCCATCCTGATCCTTTACAACCGGGAGCACGCCATGAAATGAGCCATAGAGGGCCGGGCGGGCCAGGTCGTTCATGCCGGCGTCGATCATGATGAAGTTTTTCTCGTCCCTGGCTTTGGTATAGAGGCACTTTGACACAAGGATACCGGCATTGCCGACAATGTTGCGCCCCGGTTCGAATACCAGGTGCATGCCGAGATCTTTGGTGGCGGCCACAATTTCTTGCCCGTAATCAGCCGGCAGGGGCGGTTCTTCGTTGTTGTACTGAATCCCCAAGCCGCCGCCGCAGTCGAAATAGTTCAAGTCGATTCCCTGTGTCCGCAGATTAGCGATCATGATCTTCAGCTTGTCGATGGAATCGACAAATGGGTTGACCTTGGTCAGCTGTGAACCGATGTGCATGTCGATGCCGATAACATCGATGCCCGGCAGAGTCGCGGCGCGGGTGTACTCGGTCAGAGCACGCTCAATGGTAATACCGAACTTGGCATTCTTGAGGCCGGTGGTGATATAGGGATGGGTGCCCGGGTCAACGTCCGGATTAACGCGGATCGCAATGCCCGCCTTTTTGCCCAAACGCGAGGCGATCTCGGAGATGCGGGTCAGCTCCTGCTCGGACTCGACATTAAACATCAAAATACCGGTGTTAAGAGCGTACTCGATCTCGTCGTCCTTTTTACCGACGCCGGAGTAGACCACTTTTTTCGGGTCAACACCCGCTTTGAGCGCGCGAAAAAGCTCGCCACCGGAAACGATGTCCACCCCGCCCCCCAGGTTAATAAATGTTTTCAGTACCGATTGGGTGGAGTTGGCTTTCATGGAATAGCAGATTGTGTGCGGCATCCCGGCAAAAGAATCGTCAAAAGCCTTGAAGTGCCGCGTCAAGGTAGCGTGGGAATATGCATAGAACGGGGTGCCGACCGCAGCAGCGATCGCTCCGAGAGCCACGTCCTCAGCGTATAGCTCGGTTCCCTTGAACTGAAAGTGATTCATTGAATGCCTCCTCTAGGAAATAATAACTTATATTTGTGGCAGCTTGATAATAAAAGTTGGTATTTATAGCATAGGAACCGTCTGGAAGTCAAAAAATAAGGCAGTCCACAGAAGGGAGATGCTGCACGTTTTTGTAACCGGACTGTCTCCGGTAGTATGAATTTTCCCTTCCGATTCCGGCCATCATCACAGTGAATCGGCAATTGAGACACCGTTGCGTCCAGCCGCTTTGGCACGATACAGCGCCGCGTCGGCCCGTTTCAGCAGCGATTCATCCGTATCCTCTCCGCCCGCCTCTGCAACCCCGATTGACAGTGTTATTGAGAGCGCGGCATCATCAAGGAGAAAGCGACTTGCCCGTACCTCCTCACACAGTTTCCAGGCAACTTCCGTCGCTGCGGTAACGTCGGTTTTTATCAGAATAAGGGCATATTCATCGCCGCCGAAACGGGCAAGAAAATCACTCCCCCGGAGGGAAGCCTTGAGCTTCAGCGCAACCCCTTTCAAAATCCGGTCACCGGCAACGTGCCCGTACGAATCATTAATAGCCTTGAAGCTGTCGAGATCGATCATCAGCAACGAGAAGGGATCTCCGTACCGTTTGCGTATCACTATCATCTCATTCAGCTTTTCATCAAAATAGGTGCGATTTGCAAGTTGGGTCAGCCCGTCAATCCGCACTGCGGTGCGCAGATCCTCAATCAGGCTCTGCTGTTCTGACAAAACCGCCTGAGACTGGGCCAGCTCCCCTTTCAAAGTGGCATTGCTTGAAATTACACGATCAATTTCCTTCACCAGAAGAAAGTGGGCCTCATTCAGATCAGTCGGCAGCTCCATTGTGTTTATCGCGCTTTTCATATCTCCGAGCAAATGGGAAGAATCGCTGGCAGCCTTGTCGGTCCGCTGAATATTTGCCGCCAAAACCAGCAGAATATTCCTGATCGTTTGTGCGGTATCGTACAGATTCTGTTCGCGGGGATCAACGGCACTCAGCGATTCTGCCAGCTCTTCTTCCGTTGCTCCCCCTCCTGCCGGCGCACGACGTATGACCCCGGTCAACATTGAAAACAGACGCCCGAAGCCATGAACTATGTCAAAACCGTCTCCCGAACTGATCTTATGGGCAACAAAAAGAATCAACATGCCGGATAACAAACCGGAACAAAACACCAGAAGATATGTTGTTATACTCATGGGAAAACCTCCTGGACATGCCATTAAATAAAAACACATTGTAATCGTTCTTGCCAGAGTATCAGGAACTTATGTACAACACACGTAGTTATTCATCCAAAAAAATAAAAATATCTATGAGAACAAGAGGGACTGATGACTGAAATAGCCAGCCGCTGTCCATGGTGCACTAATGATCCGCTCTATCAGGCCTATCATGACGATGAATGGGGGGTGCCGCTCCACGATGACACCCGTCTGTTCGAGATGCTGACTCTGGAGGGGGCACAGGCCGGCTTATCCTGGCTCACTATCCTGCGGAAACGGGAGGGTTACCGTCGGGCCTTTGCCGGTTTCGAGCCCCGCACAGTGGCGGCGTTTACCGAGGATGATGTCGCCAGGCTTCTCGCCGATGCCGACATTATCCGCAACCGGCTCAAAATCGCTTCCACAATTTCCAATGCCCGCATTGTTCTGGAAATGCAGCAGCGCCACGGAAGCCTCGACCGTTATCTCTGGAGTTTTGTGGACGGAGTGCCGATCCGCAACAATTGGCGCACAATGGATGAAATCCCGGCCCGCACCGTGCGATCGGACACGATGAGCAAAGAGCTGAAACGTGCAGGTTTCCGCTTTGTCGGTTCCACGATCTGCTATGCTTTCATGCAGGCGACCGGCATGGTCAATGATCACCTGGCAGGATGTGCCTGGCACACCGTATGCCGATAAAAAATCCCTCCCTCCAGTCCGGAAAATATGCTACAGTTATATACTTTTTACCACGCCCTGATAAGCACGATACGTGCGGTAACGGATTGTTTTCTGCGTGACACGTAATGAAAGCAACAGATCACTTACCAAGGAATATTCATGCTGATCCCCAACACATCTCCCACCTTCCTGCCGTGGGAGGATAATGACCCTGCCCCCTCGTGGGGAGAGATATTTGGCAACGACAACCCCCTGGCACTGGAGATTGGCTGTGGAGTAGGTGATTTTATTGTGCAGATGGCCGCCCTGCACCCCGAGCTCAATTATATTGCCCTTGATTTCTATAACAAAGGATGCATAAAAACCTGCAAACGGATCGACAAGAGCGGTCTCAACAATGTGCGGGTACTGCGGGCCGAAGCCCGCAGCTTCATAGAAGCCTGCATACCGCCAGCGGCGCTGCAAATGGTTATCATCAACTGCCCCGACCCGTGGCCCAAACTGCGTCACAGAAAGAGGCGCCTCGTCAATGCCGGTTTTGTTGCCTACCTGTCACGTTTTATGCAGCCAGGTGCTGATTTTTTCTTTAGCACCGATTTTGTTGACTATGGCCTGGATGTTGCCGAGTTCATGGCTGTCCAGCCCGAATTCACAAACCAGCTCGCTCCTGATACATTCCGGCACGGGATGGAAGGCTATCCGGTTTCAAAATATATGCGCCGGTTTCTGGAAATGGGGCAGCCGATTTATTACGTCCATTACCGGACAGCGGCCTCCCTCTAATCCCGTTCGAGGCCGGCAGGGAATAGCATCGTTAACGCACGCACCCTCTATCGGGGTTTGGAGGATATCATGGACGAACATCCGGACTGTAAGGGACTCAGTTTTTTCAAACCGCGCGGCGCAACCATGCGGGGAGAGGTTCGCGTCATCACCCTTATTCTGGCTGGCTGGCTGATTGCGATTGTCGGATTTCAGCTCTTTTCGTATTTTCTGGAAGCGAATTATTCCGAACTGCTGCTCCAAAACCTGACGATCTTCAACCTGCCGATACAATTCTGGATGAGCGGACAGTTGCTGCCGCTTTGGTTCATCATCCTGTGCGTCCTGTTCAACATCTGGATGGACCGCCACTCGGAACAATCCAAGGAAGGCTCGCTCCGTTTTCGCATAAAACCGGCCGACGCGGAGGACGAATAAAATGACCAACGGCCTGATCCAATTCGTACCATTAGCAATCATAGCAGGTATCTTTGTACTTTTTATCCTTTCCGGGCTGCGCAACCGAAGCAGACAACCCATGGAGTATGGATTCAAGGGCACCTACACCGGGAGAATCGGTATCGGCGCAGGTATCGCCAGTAACTGGATGAGCGCCGCCAGTTTCCTCGGCCTGGCCGGCGTGTTTTACGTGAAAGGCTATATTGCAATTGCCTATGTAGTGGGGTGGACCGGGGGGTATGTCCTGCTGCTGGTGTTGATGGCCACTCAGATCAGACGTTTTGGCAAATTTACCGCACCGGATTTTGTTGGCTTCCGCTATGAATCCGACGCAGCCCGCACTCTGGCAGCACTGATTTCAATCATCATCACAATCATATACTGCGTCGCCCAATTTCGCGGCATCGCTCTGCTGGTTTCCTGGCTGTTCGGTATCGCCTATATCCCTGCAGTCGTCATCGGGACGTCACTGCTTGTTTCCCATGTTGTTATATCAGGGGCTCTGGGAGTAACCCGCAATCAAAAACTGCAGTATTTCGTGTTAATCATAACCTTTATCCTGCCGCTGATGCTCCTCACCCGCAAGCTTGGTTATTTCTGGATACTGCCGCAGTTCGGCTACGGGACTGCCATCGGCGAACTGCAGCAGCAGTTCGGCTTTAACTGCTCGGAACCGTTTGCCAGAACATCCCTTTTTGAATGGCTCGCCCTCTGCTTTACGCTGATGTTCGGTACGGCCGGATTACCGCACGTCCTCTCGCGTTTTTACATGGTTCCCGGCATTCGGGATGCCCGGTGGGGGGTCGTCTGGGGTTTGTTCTTTATTTCCCTGATTTACTGGTCGGCACCGGCCTACGGTGTACTGGCCCGGCTTTTTGAAGCGCGCAATGGAGTGGCTTTTAACGCGGGCGGAGCCGATGCTGCGGACATGATCGTGCTCTCAGCGGCACATCTTGGCGGGTTGCCGCTCTGGGCGATCGGGCTTCTGGCTGCCGGCGGCATGAGCGCCGCTTTTTCAGCATCAGCCGGACTGTTGATGACCGGCTCTGCATCATTTTCGTTTGACATTTACCCGCGCCTGATCCGTCCGAATGCATCCGAACGTGACAAAACCTATGCCGCAAAAGGGTTTTTTCTGATTCTGGCCGCCGTTGTCATGGTATTGACCTTCCAGCCATGGGGAATGATCGCCGAAATTGCCGCTTTTGCCTTTGCCGTGGCCGGCAACACAATTTTTCCTGCCTTTCTGCTCGGGATCTGGTGGCCTCGGGCCAATGCTGCCGGTGCCATTTGCGGGATGCTGACCGGACTGGTCATCAGCTTTGTTTCACTTTTTGCCGGGAGTTCATTGCCGTTTATCACCCATCTGTTTCCCCTCACGTCATCTGCGTTTATCGGTGCACCTCTGGTCATGATCGTCATGATCGTCATTTCACTGCTGACCGCACCGCCCTCGGCTGACATCCGGCTCTTTGTCAGCCGGAATGTACATGATTGTCCGGAAAAATGATGCGATTTATGGTATCGACAAAAGGTGGTGATGTCACCGCCTGGCGGGCATCTGATAATTTTGCCGTCACCTATCGCCAGGCTTTGCTTGATTGGGCCGCCTCCGACCGCAACGGCAGTGCTGAAAACATATTTTCCGGGAGCCTGGCTGCTCTCGCACAGTCGGCAGAAGCTCACCGTTCATTCCATGGACAGCTGGACAGTTTGTGTGCAGAAGGAGCATCAGCCCCTCCGGCAGAGCGCCTGAAAGAGTTGACCATCGAATATTACGATGCACTGTACCGACATATGGATAGGTTCCATTCCGCTCCCGCATTTTACCAAAAAAGCATGGATTTTGTAAAAGTTCTCAGCGTCGCCATCATGGCTCATGCCACTGAGCAGCTTGGAGTGTCCGCCCGGAATCTTCCCAAAATGGCCCTGGTGGCACTTGGGCCGGCAGGGCGCTGTGAATATTCACCTTTCTGCCAATTGCAGGCATTACTCGTCTACAACGAGGTTACTGCATCTCAACGCCAGACGATCGACCGGTTCTGCGAAATTGTGCATACTGAATTTGAAGCAATCGGGCTCGCTATTGATCCTGTCATCACTCCGCGCAACCCCGAATGGCGTGGCAGTATTGCTGAATGGCGGCATCGTTGCGATGAAGGTTTGAGCACTGCGACAAAAGACTCCCTGATTGCTGTGTTGCGTCTGGCAGACCAGTATCATTTAGCGTCCGATGAGAGAATTGCCCGGGAGCTGAAAGAAACAACCATTACCAGCCTGAGAAAAAGCCGCACGGCTCAGGCCAATTTGGTTGGAAGACTGGACTCGCTTTCAAACGGCCTCGGGATAATGGGACGATTAAAGCTGGAGCGGCATGGTGCCGAACGGGGGCTGTTCCGTCTGCTGGATCATGGCCTGCTGCCGCTTTCTGCCGCTCTGTCAGCACTGGCGCTGATCAAGATGAGCGACGCTACCAGTAGTTGCGAAAGAATCCTCGACTTTCTGGAACGACGTGAACTGGATGTCGACCTCGCGGAAAAACTGCTGACAACCTGGCATAGCCTGCATGAACTGCGACTTCAGCACGAGCAATTATTCAGTTTCACTGATCATGGCAATCACCCCTTGCTTCTGAATCCCGGTGAATTGACCATTGAACAGCGCCACTCTCTGAACACAGCGCTGGCAGCCGTCTCGGCTATTCAGCAACACGTTGCGATCATCTTTTCCGGGACGGAGGCCTAGAGTCCGATGATTTTATCCCTTTCAACCGGAAGCCTCTTTACCTTGCCGCTGCAAAGGGTGTTCGAACTGGCAGCCGAGTCCGGATTCGATGGGGTCGAGTTGATCATCAACCAGGATTTCCAGCATGTAAATCCCGGCAAACTGGTATGCTCTCTGCAGGAAATCACCACGATTCATTCCATCCATGCCCCGTTTATGGAGCTTGATGGTTGGGGGGGGCCCATTGCGTCACTCAAACGCTCCATAGCTTTGGCGGCAGAGTGCAATATCCCGCTGGTGAATTTTCACCCCCCGTCCTGGATGGGATTAGAGATCAGATTCTGGCGGTGGCTCTACAGTGTACAGGACTATCAAAAAGAGCTTGGACAGGACGGGAAAGTGGCCATAGCCATGGAAAATATGCCCTGGACTGGAAACTGGAAGATCAATCCGAATATTCTCTCGAACATGCAGCGAATGGTAGATTTTATCCGGGACCATAATCTGTACATGACATTTGACTGTACCCATATCGGGTCGGGGAAAACCGATTTCATCACCGATTTTTTTACCTGCCATGACTCGGGACGTATTCTTAATATTCATTTTTCCGACTATGGTCATGGTCGCGAACATCTGCTTCCGGGGCATGGAATTCTGCCGTTGACTCGATTTCTTAATCACCTTCGCAACACAAAATATCAAAGCACGGTGACACTTGAACTTGACCCGAGGGAATTCCCAAAAGGGGAACATAATATTCTTGAAAGCCTGAAAGAGATGCTTGACTTCCTGCGCACCGAAACCTCTGAGCAAACCGAAACGCACCGGGAGTATCTGCAGGAGACGATACAGGTATCGTAACCCTCATGAACCCCCATGCATAACATTAAAAAAATCCAACTTAAATTGAAGTGACTACATTCCATGCATGATCGCTATATTGAAAAAAAATTCCTCTATTTACTGGGTCTCTCGCTCTTACTCCATCTGGGAGTTTTTGCCGCACTCTATTATTTTCCTGCAGCACCGCAAAAACCTCCGAAAGAGCCGGTTTTCATAGATATACAGCAGGTGCCGGAACAAAAACAGCTGCCGGAGCCACGTCAGCAGGTTACCACGCGACGTGCAGAACAGCGCATCAGAGTTCCCAGGGAAAGCGCTCCGCGTGGTAATGCCGCACAAGACATGCAGGCCATTAAAAAGCAAACGTCGCCACCAGAACAGCAGCCTTCACCGGCAACCACATCCCGTCAGCCTCAAGCAGCTCGCCGGCAGCTTCCGATTGCCCCCGGCTCATCGACTGCCAGCCTTCTGAAACCGAAACAATCGACTGCTCAACAGCAAGCACCTTCACCTGCACCGCACCTGTTTCCCGGAGTCCGCCGGCTGGCAAAACTTGAAGAGAGCTATCGACGCAAGTTTGAAAATGACGTAGCCGAGGGAGACACCCGTTTTCTGAACAGCGACGACATCATGTTCGGCTCGTTCCTGCGCCGCTTTGAAGGAGCGGTCTATGGCGTCTGGCGCTACCCGGAGGAAGCTGCCATGAATGGCATAGAAGGGGTGACACCGGTACGGATTACCTTCAACCGTCATGGAGAGATTACCAAAATCCAGCAACTGGAGAGTTCCGGAGCCCGGATACTTGATGAAGAGGTGCTCCGTACCCTGCGGGCCATCGGGCCGGTGGGAGGATTCCCCAAAGGGTATGACAAGGAAGAATTCCATCTGATTGCCTTTTTCCAGTATGGCGGCTCAAGCAGGTCAATACGGTGAACGCACCGCATGGTTTCCTGATAACCGCACCTCAGAGCGGCAGTGGCAAGACGACCGTCAGCCTGGCAATCATGGCTGCTCTCGTGCGGCGCGGTGTGGTGGTAGCGCCATTCAAGTGCGGCCCGGATTTTATAGATCCGGGCTATCACCGTAACGTGACCGGCCAACCTTCGATAAACCTTGATGCCTGGATGTGTCCGGAGGATTTTGTGCGGGAGACTTTTTTTGCACGCTTGAGTGGCCGGGCCGGTCAGGAGATCGCTGTCATTGAAGGCGCAATGGGTCTCTTCGACGGCATTGGCGCGTCTTCCAGAGAAGGGAGCAGCGCCCAGATTGCTGCCATAACAGGAGCGCCAGTTGTTCTTGTCGTCAATGCCCGCGGCATGGCGTCCAGCGCTGCGGCTCTGGTTAAAGGGTTTGCCTTCTTTGACCCGGAGATCAGACTGGCCGGCGTCGTTTTCAACAACATCGGAAGCGCACACCATGCCGCGCTGCTCAAGGAAGCACTTGCCGCCCATTGCCCTGACATTTCCTGTTTTGGCTGTATCCCCCGCGACGAGTCGCTGACCATCCCCTCGCGCCACCTGGGACTCGTGACGGCAGAAGACAACCCGTTATCGGAAGAATTCATCGAACGCCTCATTGATATGGCGGAGCGCTGGCTCGACCTGGACCAGCTGAGTAAACTGCGCATCCTCCCCTCCCCAACGTTTATACGGAGAGTGACAAAGGGAAATTCACCCGTCAGAATCGCCGTAGCCCGCGACCCTGCATTCTGTTTCTTGTATGAAGACAATCTCCGCCTGCTGCAGGATGCCGGAGCAAAGTGTGTCTTTTTTTCGCCGCTGAGAGATGCTGGGGTGCCGGCTGATATTCACGGCATCTATCTTCCCGGCGGCTACCCGGAGCTGTATGCTGCGCAACTCGCTGAAAACGAAACCATGAAAGAATCTCTTCGGATGGCGGTGACGTCAGATATACCAGTATATGCGGAGTGTGGCGGATTTATTTATCTCACGGAGGGGATTGACGCATCCGAC
The DNA here is from genome assembly GCA_019352135.1 of Pseudomonadota bacterium. Taxonomy (GTDB): domain Bacteria; phylum Desulfobacterota; class Desulfuromonadia; order Geobacterales; family Pseudopelobacteraceae; genus JACRCG01. The sequence goes on along the minus strand of JABBNX010000019.1, from coordinate 19,792 downwards.
AACCAGCCGTCAGCAGATTTTGTGGGGATTTTTCCGGTGCGCTGCCGAATGTTGCCACGGCGCAAGGCGCTTGGCTACCGGCAGGCAGAACTGACACAGGATGTCAGCATCGGACTCAAAGGGGCTGTCGTCCGTGGGCATGAATTTCACTACTCGGAAATCGGCACGATGCCGGAACAGGTCGAACGGTGTTACCAGGTGTCACGACAGGCAGTTGCGCAGGGGTTTGAAGGGTTCCGGATGCGGAACTGCCTTGCGTCCTATATCCACGTGCATTTCGGAAGCAACCGCGACATCGCCGGGGCATTTGTTACCGAGTGCAGAGAGCAAGAGCAGAGGTAATCCCCCAACTATTCACTGCCCGGTACCACCATCTGCTTCTGCAGCCGTTTGTAATAGAAGTTCTGCCCGTACAGCACGGCTACCGGGTTATGCCCGGTGACGCGATCCTTGACAATCAGGGTCGTGACCGGAGCTTTTGAGTGTTTGTTGAAGAGCATATCGTGGCCGACACAGAGGCCGACAATAACATTCATGTCGGTTTCCATCCGGTTGCAGATTTCGGCCTGGGCAATCGGATTACAGGCCGGTTCGAATGTCCCCGGCCGGACCTTGTCACTTTCGGCCAGCCCCAGTTCCAGCTTGTCGATACTGCCGGCTTTGCAACAGACACTGACCGGTTCAAACCCTTGCGCCGTCAATATTTTTGACAGCCGATCGGTCTCGTCCAACAGGCCGATGCACGTCGCCATGCCGATTTTTTTGTACCCCATCAACTTAGCAAAAGCGATTGTATCCTCCACGCGCGTCCAGCGGGCGTTGACGGCATCGCTCCCCGGCACCGGCTGATAGCAGAGCCCTTCAACCCGGGCGGCAACAAAGGCTATCCTGGCGTCCTCACTGTCACCATGGTACAGGTCAAACGACTCCTGCACGACCTCTTCATAGCTATCAGACGGACAGTTGCCCGGCTTCGGCGGTGCCTGTTCCGGATCACCACTCCAGCAATTGGTTGTACCACGATTATGCCACACCGAGCTGCACTTGGAGCAGGTAACTGCTTTCTGTTCTGACATGGGAAACCTCTGGTTTTGACTACAGGGTAGTCATGGTATTAAACAACTGATCCACTTCGGAGCTGATAGTTTCATATTCTTCATTCAGATCGGAGAGGAAATGTTCCAGGCTGGAAACAAGCAGGTCAGGAGCGTGCTGGTTCAGGACATTCCAGGCATTTTCTTCCGATCGCCCCGGAATGCTTGCTTGCGCAACGCAGTCGGAAGTAACATGAGACAAACAGTAAAAATCTGCCAGTGCCACAATTGCCGTCAGAAAGGTGTCTTCGGTCGCCATTTCCGAGGCGTGGTGGTATGAAATTACATCACAGTACACCGGGGGGAAATTCCAGCGCTGCGCCAGACAGAGCCCGACTTCACTGTGGGTGGTGCCGAAAAATTCGAATTCGGCTTCATACGTCGTAAGACTGGTATTCCTGATACTGTCCAGCATCAGGCCGTATTCCGCTTTGCAATAATGCCCCAGGAACACCTTGCCGATATCATGAAGAATGCCTACCAGATAGGCCTTTTCCGCGTCAGGATAGTCGACGAGACGTGCGATGCGACGGGATATGGCACCCACACTGAATGAATGTATCCAGAACAACTTCATGTCGAAAGGTTGTTCCTTCTGCTTAAATCCATCCACAAAATAACTGGTAAGAATCATCTCGCGGATACTTTTGAAGCCGATGTAGAGCAAGGCACGCTTGATCGAAGTTATTGAATTATTGGTGCGATATAATGGCGAGTTGACGACTCTGATGACCCTGGCGGCCAATACCTGGTCGGACAGGATCAGGTCGGCGACTTCGTCAGGGACGACATCATGGTCATCCAGTAAAGCGACCACTTTGGAGACAATAGCGGGGATGGTCGGCAGGTCGCTGATGTCCTTGAAAAGCTTGCGGGCTTTTATCATCATTGCTACTTTTTCCACGAAGAGTTCCTCTCGTCAGTGCGCATTCAGCAGAATAAGAAACTCTTCTTCGCCAAGAACAGCGATGCCTAGCTCCCGGGCCTTAATCAGCTTGCTGCCGGCTTCATCTCCGGCCACGACATAATCTGTTTTTCGGGAAACAGATCCTACCACATTCCCCCCCTGATCCTCCACCAGTTTTCTGGCATGGTCGCGGCTGAAACGGGTCAGGGTACCGGTAAAGACGAAGTTTTTACCACTCATCCGGCCACCGACAGTCTTGGCAACGACAGCAGGGTGGACCCCGGATTCGTGCAACTGGCGCAGAACCGCCCGGTTATCAGTGTTAGTAAAAAAGGTGGCAATGCTCTGGGCGACAGTTGCTCCGATATCGCGAATGGAAGTCAGTTCGTCAACTGTTGCCTTTTCGAGATTATCGAGGCTGCCAAATGCCTGGGCCAGAGTTTTGGCGGTACGCTCGCCGACGTGACGGATACCGAGCGCGTAAATATAGCGACCGAGATCGCATGTTTTGCTGTTTTCCAGTGCGGTCAGCAAGTTGGAGGCAAGCTTGTCGCCCATACGCTCAAAACGCATGAAATCATCTTTTGTAAGACGATAGAGATCCGCAACCGTATGTATCAGACCGAGTGAAAGCAGTTGCTCAACGACTTTTTCCCCCAACCCTTCGATATCCATTGCGCCACGCGAAGCAAAATGCTTGATTGATTCGCGGATCTGCGGAGGGCAGGATATCCCCATACAGCGCACTGCGACTTCATCGGCAATCCGGACAACCGCCGAACCGCACTCCGGGCAGAAGATCGGAGGCAGGACCGTTCGCTCAGACCCGTTGCGCCGATCAACAACCACCCGGACAACCGCCGGAATTACATCGCCGGCGCGTTCGACCACGACGGTGTCTCCGATGCGTATATCCTTGGCAGCCAGTTCGTCCCAGTTGTGCAGTGTCGCCCGGGAGACCGTCACGCCGGAAATTTCGACCGGCCGGAGTTGTGCAACCGGCGTTATAACACCGGTGCGGCCAACTGAAAGCAGAATATCCTCCAGCAGAGTTTCAGCCTGCCTGGGTGGGAATTTACAGGCAATTGCCCACAATGGCGAACGGCTCTTCTCCCCCAGCTCCCGCTGCAACAGGAACGAATCCACCTTGACAACCGTTCCGTCAATTTCATAGGGAAGTGACTCCCGTAACCCCTGCATTTCATTGTAGTAAGCGACTGCTCCGTCAACACCCTCCACCAGTCGTGCCAACGGGTTGACCGGCAGCCCCCATCCGGCAACTGTGCTCAGGAATTCATGCTGAGACGAAAACGAGGCTCCTTCGACAACACCTGGAGCATAGCAGAAAAACGAAAGTGGCCGGCGCGCTGTAATGCGTGGGTCAAGCTGCCGTAGCGATCCGGCAGCGGCGTTGCGCGGGTTGGCAAAGGGGGGATCACCGTTTTCCTCTCTGTCACGATTGATTTTCTGAAAGGCGTCCAGCGAGAGATACACTTCTCCACGAACTTCCAGCAGTGTTGGCACCCCTTCACCCTTCAGGCGCAGCGGCAGTCCTCGCAGGGTCCGGATGTTTTTCGTAACATCTTCACCGGTTACGCCATCGCCACGGGTTAATGCAATAGTCAACATCCCCTGTTCATACACAAGCTCGACGGCCAGGCCATCCATCTTGGGCTCACACATGTACGAAACCGGCTGGCTGTCAGCCAGGCCAAGCTCTTTTTTTATCCTGGCATCCAGCTTGGCCCTGATCTCATGGTCATTAACCGCATTTTCAAGGGAGAGCATCGGCAGGCGATGTATTACAGAGTGAAAACGGCCGGCAGGCGCCACTCCGACCCGTTGCGTCGGAGACTCTGCTGTCACCAGTTCAGGATAGCGTTCTTCCAGCATTACGAGTTCCCGAAGTAGCTCATCATACTCGGCATCACTGATTTCCGGAGCATCCAGCTGGTAGTAACGCTGATTGTGGTATTCAAGTTGGGAGCGGAGCGCTTTCACCCTGTCTTCGGCATTCAGCCGGGGAGCAGCGTTTTCAAGAAGCGACAACTGCATGAGGTTCCTCGCGACATTGATTGACTTCGCGACAAGGTACAGTATTATACAGACAATATCAATCCTGATGGGGTCACATGACAATATGGAAAAAGTGCAACTCGATGATCTTGTCTCCTGGTTCGACCGTTATGTCGAACCGTATCTGGTAACCGACGATGAAGGGGTAAAAAATATCCGGCTTAAGATTGAGCATACCCGAAAAGTATGCGAAGCAATGGCGCTTCTGTCTGCCGGTGAAAATCTTTCAGAGAATGAGTCGCGTATTGCCTCGGCCACAGCCCTGCTGCACGACGTCGGACGCTTTCCACAGTACCGGCGCTGGCGCACGTTTCGAGATAGTGTCTCGGATAACCATGCCCGTCTTGCCATAGAAGTTATCCGGGAAGAAAACATTCTGGACGGCCTGGACCAGGCTGAACAGCTGCTGATAGAGGAGGCGGTGCGGTTTCACAACCTCCTTGCCCCCCCTGCCAGAATTCAATCTCCGACCAGACGTTATATCAATCTGATCCGGGATGCAGACAAGCTGGATATCTGGCGTGTGTTCGTCGAGCTGGTGAAGCAAGCCCCGGAAGAACGGGCTTCGGCAGCGACCCTCGGACTCCCGGACATCCCCGGATTGGCCTCAGGACAGTGCATCGCCGCGCTGGATTCCGGCTCTGTCGTCCCTCTTGACACCATCGACTGTTTCAATGATTTCAAGCTGCTGCTGATTTCGTGGGTTTATGACCTCACCTGCACAACATCACGCCGGATACTGCGTGAACGTGGCTATATCCCGGAACTGGCCGCAACCCTGCCTGAGCAGTCTGACATCCGTGAAGCCGTGGCGAAGGCGCTTGCCGCGATTTCAGCTTGACATATCCACATCCGCTTTACACAATGCCGGATTGCATTAATCCAAAGGAGTCCCTGATGCCTGAATCCCGCCTCATCCCTGCCGATAAACTGCGTTGGCACTGTGATCCTGACCTTCTTGGTTTTGATACAACGACAGAGCTTCCTGATTTCAATGCTGCGATCGGCCAGAAACGGGCACTCCGTTCAATAGAATTCGGTTTGGGAGTCGATGGTTCCGGCTTCAATTTGTATGTGTCCGGCGAAACCGGCACCGGTAGAACGACAACTATCGCCAGTATCCTCAGCAAACGGGCCAAGAGTGAACCGCAACCGCATGACTGGGTCTATGTCAACAACTTCAAGGATTCCGACTCTGCAATTTCGCTTGATGTCCCCGCCGGGAAAGGAAGCGAACTGGCAGCAGACATGAAAGAGTTGATTGAGGCCTTTCGCAAGGACATACCCAAAGCGCTTGAAAGTAGTGAATATGAAAACAAGCGCGCCGAACTGCTCGACAACTATCAGTCAGCTTCAAATGATTTATTTCAGGGGTTGGAAAAGGCTGCTGAAAAACTGGGATTTTCACTACAGAGAACGGTTTCCGGGCTCGTGATTGTGCCCCAGAAGGCTGGTCGCAACTATACTCAGGAAGAATATGACGCCCTCAACGAAAAGAAGCGGCAGAAGCTTGAAAAGCAGGGAAAGGCGCTGACAGAACAGCTGAATGAGGTCTTGCGCCAGGTCCGCGAACAGGAAAAAGTCACCAAGGAAGCTCTATCCCAGGCAGATCGTGATGTTGTAATGTCCTGCCTGGGGCACCGCCTCGATCCGGTGAGAGAGAAATACCGTGATCTTGAGAAAGTACTGACATACCTGGAGTCTGTCCAGGAGGACATACTGAACACCCTTGATGATTTCAAACCACAGCCGACTCAGCCGCAGATTCCCGGTATCAAGATGCCGCGCCAGGAGCCGACCTTTGAACGCTACCAGGTAAATGTGCTTGTAGACAACAAGGCTACCGATGGGGCCCCGGTTGTTTTCGAATCAAACCCGACGTACAACAACCTCTTCGGGAGGATCGAACATGTCATGCAGTACGGTGGCGTGGCGGTTACCGACTTTACAATGATCCGGGCCGGCGCCCTGCATCGCGCCAACGGCGGCTATCTGGTTATCGACGCCCGCGAAGTACTGATAAATCCTTTTGTCTGGGATTCCTTGAAGCGCTGTATCCGCAATAACGAGATCAGGATTGAGGATGTGCTGGAGCAATACCGCTTCATGACCATGGTTTCGCTCAAGCCGGAGCCGGTTCAGATGCGCGCAAAAATTGTGCTGATCGGGACTCCCTGGATTTATTACCTCCTTTTTCATCTTGATCCTGATTATCGCAAGTTTTTTAAAGTAAAGGCGGAGTTTGACAGCCGAGTGTCCCGAACACCTGAAATCATGCACGATTATTCATTGTTCGTTGCCAGCCACTGCCGCGCTGAAGGTTTGCTGCCGTTTCACAAAAGTGGAGTTGCGGCTCTGTTGGAACATACCGCTCGCATGGCTGACGACCAGTCAAAGCTCTCGTCCCAGTTTATGGAAATCGCCGATTTTATCCGCGAGATCAGTTTCTGGGCTACGAAAGCCGGACATACCATCATCAGTGGTGACGACGTTCGTTCCGCTGCGGAAGAAAGCCTTTATCGCGTTAACCGCATTGAAGAACGGATGCAGGAGTTGTACGAGGATGGAACCATCATGGTGGATACCTCGGGCTCCGTTGTCGGACAGATCAACGGCCTGTCGGTCATCGGCCTCGGGGATCACACCTTCGGCCGACCCACCCGCATCACTGCAACTGTGTATACCGGTCAGGACGGAATGATCAACATCGAACGCGAAGTCAAACTCTCGGGGCCGATCCACGACAAGGGAGTCCTGATCCTTACCGGCTATCTGGGAGGTACCTTTGCATCAGAACGGCCGCTGTCATTGTCGGCATCAATCTGCTTCGAGCAGTCCTACGACGGCATAGAGGGAGACAGCGCCTCTTCGACTGAACTTTACGCGCTCCTTTCGGCTCTTTCCGGCGTTGCCATCAAACAGGGGATTGCGGTGACCGGCAGCGTTAATCAGCGTGGCATGGTTCAGGCAATAGGCGGGGTTAATCATAAGATTGAAGGATTCTTTGCCGTCTGCCGGGCCCAGGGACTGACGGGACAGCAGGGGGTCATGATCCCGAAGACGAATGAGCGCCATCTCATGCTGCACGAAGATGTCGTTCAGGCGGTTGATACCGGGCTCTTCCATATCTGGAGTGTAGAGACTATCGAACAGGGGATTGAAATCCTTACCGGGGCCAAGGCAGGGCAACGAGGTAAACACGGGAGGTTTCCTAAAGGATCCATTTACCAGCGGATTGACGATCGTTTACGGGCAATGGAAGAGCTGTTGAGGGAACAAAAGCTGAAACCAAAAACCAAGAAGCGGAGCGTCTTAAAAAAGACAGAAACTGAATAAATCGAGGAAGGATTATATCATGGGTATACAGTGGAGAGAATCGTTATCTATCGGCGTTGAAGCAATCGACAATCAACACAAGGAGCTTCTTGTTCGTTTTGACAGACTGCTGAATGCGTGTCAATCAGGCAAGGGAGTTGAAGAACTGAAAAAGTTGCAGACGTTTCTTGGGGAGTACGTTCATTCCCATTTCAGTGACGAGGAAGAGCTTCAGCGCCGGCACCATTACCCCGATTATGATGCCCATCTTGCGCAGCACAAGTATTTTATTGACCAGATCAACACTCTGGAAGCGGAAACCACATTGGAAGGCGTTTCCACCCATCATGTTGTCGAAACAAACAACATGCTTCTGAAATGGCTGCTGAACCACATTTCCAAAGTCGACAAGGAGTTGGGAACGTACATCCAATCTCAAAAGCATTGAGAAACTTGCATGCAGGGGCGCAGACCGCGAGCGTCCCTGCATGCAAGTTTCATTTCTTTTTATCGACAGTCTGCGCGCCAGAGACACCCTTCCTGTCCACATTCATTTACCCTGCCGCTCTCAAAACACACTTCGTTTCCTTCAGCCGCCTGTATAACTCTCACCAGTTCCGCTTTTTTCAATTTGCCGGCTTTTATATTATTCTGCTTTGCGATTTCCTTAATTTCTTCAAGCTTCATTTCGGATTCTCCTGAGTGCCGTGGTATGGGTTGCGCATCCCCTGTAGATTACCGTACAATTACCCATTGTCAAGATACCGGCCAGTAAAAATGAGGCGGAACTGCAGATCTCTTATACTGTTATTCCGGCAATCTTCTGCAGCGCTTCCCGGTATTTATCTGCTGTCTTATCCAGGATTTCCTGCGGCAGGACCGGTGCAGGAGCGCACTTCCCCCAGTCAAGAGTTTCAAGGTAATCCCGCAAAAACTGTTTATCGAAACTTGGCTGCGGGCCGCCCGGCTGATATGCTTCTTTGAGCCAGAACCGGCTTGAATCAGGGGTCATGCATTCGTCGATGATAATAAGCTCACCGTCATACACACCAAACTCAAACTTGGTATCAGCGATAATAATTCCTTTTTTATCGGCCAGATCACGCGCACGGTTGTAAATTTTAATGGTATATTCACGGGCCTTTTCTGCCAGGTCACGGCCGCAGATTTCAACCATCTTTTCAAAGGTGATGGTTTCATCATGAGCGCCGAGGTCAGCTTTCGTAGAAGGAGTGAAAATTGCTTCCGGCAGACGATCCGATTCTTTCAGACCTGCAGGCAGCTTAATCCCGCTGATTGCACCGGTTGCCTTGTAATCCTTCCACCCCGATCCGGAAACATATCCACGCACGATACATTCGACCGGCAGGGGCTTTGCTTTTTTGACCAGCATCGATCGCCCTTCGAGAATATCAGCGTACGGCTGGCATTCGGCCGGATAGTCGGCCACATCGACGGAAATTATGTGGTTAGGAACAATATCCTCCATCTGGCGGAACCAGAAGGCCGAAATTTGCGTCAGCACAAAACCTTTATCAGGGATCGGCTCATTCATTATTACATCAAATGCCGAGATTCTATCAGAAGTCACCAATAGTAGTGTTTCGCCAAGATCATAAATATCACGCACCTTGCCGCGAGCTATCAGGTTTAAACCGGGAAAGTCGGTTTGCATAACAAGTTTTGACATATCGGTCTCCTATTTATTCGGCGATCAGCGCCTGGTTAATCTCGATTTTAGCTTTTTCCCGCAACCCTTTCACCCAGTCATTCAGCGCTTCTTCCTGTTTTTTCGGAAGCATCTTCTTCTTCAACTCTTCCTTGATCGCTTCGAATTTGGCTTTCGGCGCTTCCGTACGGCTCTTCACCCGAACAGCGTACCAGCGGGTGCCGACCTTGAACGGGGTGGCAGGAGCCTGTCCCGCCGAGAGCTTGAACACTGCTTCCATCATTTCGGGAGAGGCGCCGATATGAGGAATATCCCCCTTGGCGGAGAAACCGAAACTCCCGGTAGATTGTGTTTTGAGCTGTGCTTTAGCCGATAGCTGTTTTGCGGCATCTTCCGCTTTTTTCTTCGCCAGTTCGACGGCTTTTGCCGCCTTTGCCTTCGCTTCAACGGCTCCCCGTATTTCAGCCAGCGGCGGTACAACTGCTGCTTGATGCTCTTTGACTTTGATTATATATATTCCTTTTGCGGTTTCAATCGGTCCGCCAAGTTCTCCCTGCTTCAGCTCAAAAGCTTTCTTTACCACTGCCGTTTCTCCAACCAGCGGAGCAGCAGGTGCATTTGCAGAAAACAGGGCCGTATCCTGAACCTTTTGCTTCAAAACACCCGCAACGAGGTTCAAGTCGCCCGACTTGATGTTTTTGTACAGTGCATCGGCAGCCTGGTCAAAAGCCTGCGTGGCCGCCTTCTGCTTGATTGCCGCAGCCTTAACCTTTTCCTTCACTTCAGCCAAAGGAAGGATGCCGTCTTTTCCCTGCCAACGGTCGATATTCTTCTGATAAAAAGTTTGAATTTCCTCTTCCGACACCGTTGTTTTTGCCGCCTGCACGGCCGGATCAAGCAGGATATATGAAAGTGCAACTTTTTCAGGGGTTTTAAAATCATTGGAATTCTTCTGCAGATAATCGGTCAGATCCGCCTCGGACAGCTTCACCTCCGCAGCCACATCAGAAGGGGCATACGATACATATTCAAGCTCAAGCTTGTCATTTTCCTTTTTGTATTGTGCCAGAGCGTCCGCATCCGTAACAACAACCTTATCCTTGATCATTTGGTGAACTTTATTGAGCATAACTTCCGATTCCTGGCCTTCTTCGAAGTCCTTGGCGGTCATGCGGTTTGAACGTAAAATCTGTTGATACTGGTCAAAATTGAATTTCCCGTTTTTTTGAAACATCGGCATAGCTTCAATTGAGTTGGCCACGTCATCTTTTGAAACCTTGATTCCAAGTGATTTCGCCTCCTTCATAGCCAGCAGGTTATCAATCAAGCCATTAAGCGCAACCTTTTTCAATCCGAGCATCTTCTCCATCTCGGGGGGAATCGACTGGCCGTAAATTTGCTGATACATATTTTTGACACGCTGATATGCGTTCTTGTACTCTTCAAGAGAAATTCGCGTGCCGTCGACTTTTGCAGCATACCCCCCCTTGCCCGTCTCCATCCCGTTTCCACCCTTACCCCACACGAGAAAAATGGTGCCCACAAAGGAAAGGACAATGATAATAAAGACAAATTTGATGATAATTGATTCCTTCTTCTTTCGTATGAGACTCAGCATGAATTGGAACTCCTTGAGAAGGGGGTAATAAATACGTAAAACGCCGCCAAAGGCGGCGGGGGAGTCATACTACTATACGTACAACCTGATTGCAAGTGCTTGTTTATAGCATTCCTAATCTGGCACGGCACGCACCGAGGGGAGCTTTCGGCGGAATATATTCTTGAGTTTACTTGACCATTCAGGTACGATTTTCAGAAGAAACTGTTTATCCATCTTACTGATTACCGTGTATGGGAGCCATATGAGTACAGAATTTATCCCGAAATGGATTGCGTGGGAAACAACACAACGATGCAACCTCCACTGCGTACACTGCCGATGTTCTTCTGATCTGACCTCCTCCGAAGGTGATTTTACAACCGAAGAAGGGAAAAAACTCCTTTCAGACATTGCCGACTTTTCCAAGCCGGTCGTGGTTCTTTCCGGTGGCGAACCGCTCCTGCGCCCCGACATCTTTGAGCTGGCAGAGTACGGCACATCCATCGGCCTGCGCATGTGTATGGCCACCAACGGTTCGCTCGTGACAGATGAAATCTGCCAGAAGATGAAACAGGCCGATATAAAAATGGTTTCGCTGTCTCTTGATGGCTCCACCGCCGAAATACATGACAACTTCCGCCAGTCTCCCGGGTCATTTGAAGGCGTTGTACGGGCAGCGGAGATCTTCCGGAGAAATGGCCAAAAGTTTTTGATTAATTCATCATTCACCAAGCGCAATCAAACTGATATCGCAGCCACCTTCAAGACGGCAAAAGGCCTGGGTGCCACCGCTTGGTACATGTTTATGATTGTTCCGACCGGCCGTGGCGAAGAGATTATGAGTGAACTTATTTCAAAAGAGGACTATGAAGAGATCCTGGATTGGCACTACCAGCAGGAGAAAATGGAGGATGACATTCTGATGCGCCCGACTTGCGCCCCGCACTACTACAGAATCGTGCCACAGAAAGCCAAGGCCGAGGGGACTAAATTCGAGCGCCGCTCATTGACTTTCTCCACCGGGGGCGGAAAAGGATGCATTGCGGCACAATCCATCTGCCTGATAGACTGTTTTGGCAATGTAAAGGCCTGTTCCTATTTCCACCGCACCGCCGGCAATGTCAAAGAAACCCCATTCCGTGAAATCTGGGAGAAATCCGAGCTGTTCAATGACTTGCGCGATTTTAAATCATACAAGGGAAAATGCGGGCAGTGCGAATATCTTAATGTCTGCGGCGGGTGCCGCGCCCGGGCCGATGCCGTATATGGCGATTACATGGAAGAAGAGCCATTTTGTAACTACGTCCCGATAAAAATGCAGCAGAAAACGAACTAACTATAATTTTCTATTGACAACAGCCGTCTTTAGACATTATAAAGAACGTCCTTTTGCCCAGGTAGCTCAGTCGGTAGAGCAGAGGATTGAAAATCCTCGTGTCGGCGGTTCGATTCCGTCCCTGGGCACCATAAAACATAAGAAAAGCAGGGGGTTAGCTAACAAGCTGCCCCCTCTTTTTTTGATGTCAAATCAATAATACTTTAAATGTCAGCCACTTACAAAAGCACCCCGCAAACCCTTATTCCATGGGCCTTCAAGCATGTTAACATCTAAAATGTCAACAATATCACATCTTTGTAGAATACCACTAAAACACCACTTTTCGGGGATAGCGTTTTTATTCTCTCGTTCACTTGAACGCAAAAAGGCCACCCCGAAGGATGGCCGTAATTTTCATAACATACGATGCAACAGACTTCGTTGCGCTACGCTGTCGATCTTGGCGTTATATTTTCAGAAACGCCATCCAATGTGTTTGCGCTTTTTTACCGCTACGATGGCCGTATACAAGTAGCCGAGCTATTCAGTTTCTTGCATAACGAGGCGAAGGAGCATTTCTTTACCGTTCACCTTGATGGCAAAAATCGGATTTTATGTTTAGACCTTGTTTCGGTAGGCAGTTTGAACCAGTCCATCGTCCATCCAAGAGAGGTATTCAAGACAGTTCTGTGTTCATCATCAGCGGCGGCTCTGCTCCTGGTGCATAATCACCCTACCGGCGACCCTACGCCAAGCAGTGAAGACATTGCCATTACTCGCCGATTGAAAGAAGCTGGTGACATCCTCGGCATAAAAGTTCTTGATCACGTAATTGTCGGATCAGATGGGTATTTGTCATTCGTCGAAAGAGGCCTGCTATGAGGCCGCAATCAATACCAAAATTCGACAAGAAGAACGACCTGCCGCGCATATCTTCGGCACTACGCCGCCTTGCCACGGCGGCCAGCGGAAACCTCTGCTCCGACTGCTACATTCACGCTGCAATTGCTCAAGAAATGTTTACCAGCCTGGGCGTTGCTTCAAAACTCATTGCCGGATATGCCGCCTGGCGCGTCGGCAACGGTGACGGTGATGTAATCATACATGCACCACTGCCAAACATGCCACCGCAACCGGGCGGTGTCGCTTACCATGTATGGCTTGAAGTCGAGAACCATCTTATCGATTTCACCACCTACCAACTAAGAAGAAAAGCGGCCCAGATGGACAAACTTGACGGCGGCACAACTACTGTAACATGGTGCCCGGATTATCTGGCTGTTCCGATAAAATCAGTTTCGCCACTTCAGGCTGTAATCCAATTACGTGCAGGCATGTATTTCTACAAACAGGATATGGCTATTGAAAATTTAATCGTTTCCACTGCTCAGCCATTGGATGACTATGACGTCAACACAGCTTGGCTGTTATATCAGAATCAGGAATTATGCGTTTTCGGCCCGAACAACATGTATCACGATGAACAATTTATCCGGGAAGATGTTAAATGGGGCTTGCGTGGTCATGATTGACCAACCACCGACTGCATAATTCACCATCACGCATATAAATACTGCCGAGCATCATAATACTTGACCCGTGTTAACCTGGGTGTTAACATCAAGAGCATGATACGTAACGTTAAATTCTATAAAACATCAGACGGGTATTGTCCTGTGCAAGAGTTCATTGAGAGTCTTTCTGGCAAGGCTGCTCAAAAAGTTACTTGGACACTGGCATTACTCGAAGAGCTAGAAGTGTTACCTTCCACCTATTTCAAAAAGCTTGTCAACACAGATGGAATCTGGGAAGTAAGGGTTGCCCTGGGATCAAACATTTATCGTATCTTCTGTTTCTTTGCTGGCAATTCGGTTGTGATCCTAACTCATGGCTTGGTGAAGAAAACCCAGAAAACACCACCTGGCGAAATTGAACGGGCTGAAGCGTACAAACAAGAGCATTTGTTACGGAGGAAATGAGCATGAGCGACTTAAGAGTATATATTAATGGCAGGAAAAAACGTGATCCTGAGTTTGCCGAAAACTACGATAAAGGTTTTCAGGATTTCAAGCTTGGTGTAATGCTTCGTCAGGCTCGTGAAGATGCTGGTCTTACTCAGGAGGAGCTTGCCGTTAGAATCAGCACCAAAAAAACTGCCATTTCAAGAATTGAGAATCATGCGGAGGATATGAAGCTTTCTACCCTTGAAAAGTTTGCCAATGCTCTAGGGAAACAGCTGACAATTTCTGTCGCCTGATTTGAAATAACAATTTCGGAATCGAACCGGCTGCGTAATTCGCCATCACACATAAAGAATACTGTACTGAATCCCTTGATTCGTTTACATTACGAACCAGTACACCCAAGTACACCGACCGGTACACCGGTTTCTTGGGTTCGATGGTAACTCGATAGCGATTACGCCCGCAGTTTCAGTATGTTACGGAATACATGAGAATCGATTCCATTCCGTCCCGTGGCACCATTCAAGCCAAAAAGTCTAACTATTTCAAGTAGTTAGACTTTTTTAGTGCGCCGGCGGTATATCGACACTGGGCACCATCGGCAAAACTGTCAATACACGTATGCCGGATAGAGCAGTTCGGCCAAAGCTGAAAAGTTTTTATCCGCTTGAAATAGTGGCGTCGAATCGGCATAGTTGGCCGCTTCGCGATCCTCCAACACCATCTTTTCCTTGATGCCCTGGACCTGCTTTTGAAGTGTATTGGCAAACTCCAGATACTCTCCCAACCTCTCCCGCTCGCCCTCATGCCGTGCCAACTGCTTTGCCAGCGCCGCATACTCATCCAGCGCCCGCTTCCCCTGAAGAGTGGCAAGCAATTGATCCCGCTTTTCGCCAACCTTGTTGCGCTTGCCATCCAGTTCTTTCATCTGCGTATTCAGGCGTATTTTGTCGGATTCAAGCCGCGTCTTACGATTGAAGGAAAGGGATTTGTGAAAATTTTCTACTGCATCAAAATGAGCCAGCATCTCCGGCTTGAAGACCTCTTGTAGCCCTTCGTACAGCTCCAATAGATCATCTTTCCTAAGATCGGGCTGGTTTTCCAGAGACTTGTTGATGCCGTCTACTCCCCTGCTATTATTTTCTTTCCTTGCCATGCGGCAAACTCCTTGGGCCGCAGACGAAACCTGGCAATATTACCTTCGTGCAGACCATGCAATTCAGCATCCACCAGAGTGATAAATCGCGTTCTATCAACCTCCGGTAGGTGTTCTGCGGCCCAAGCTTCTACTACATCTTGGTCTGGCCCAGCACTCTGGAGAACTACCTCACGTATGATCTCGGTCAGTAATGTACGGTATTTCATCCGAAAAGGATCCGGCTCTCCCAATTCTTCTCGTGTACTCAGGTAACGTTTAACGGAACGCTCATATCCCCAGACAAATATATCGCGCAGCAACTCGATGCGATTCTGCTCATACACTCCAAGTATTCCCTCGACATATGACTTTTTAGGCACATCTATGAAAGAGAGCGGACAGAGATTATGTTTGACCAACGGTATATTGGCGGCCAGTCGTGCCACTCGTTTGTTTACGTCTTCGAAAGGTTGCAGATAGGAGAGATGCACTAATGCAAAGAAGGATTGCTCGAAAGGGTCGTTGATAGCCGCTGCTGTATCGAGAGCAATCTGAAAATATTCATCCAGGAGCTGAGGAGTGGACAATGGCGAGTAGACTGATCCGCCGATACCGACAGCAATCTGGCGGAGACGCCCGCAAGTCTCCGGGTTTGGCAGGAGGTTGTCCGACAGAATAGCGTGGAGGTTCAATATGGAATACCTGTTAAAGCCAATTTCATCGGCAGACTCAACGAGAAACTCGATAGCCTGTTTGTGGTTCAGGATCATCTGGGTTTCCAGCGCATCTTTCCCTTCCGCTGCCTGACCGAAGGAGATCAGACGTTCTGTTTCCAACAACGAATAGGTATTGCCTTCCAGATAGCTGGATGCCCAGGAGAGGTCAATCAGCAGCCTGCCCATAACCTGGCGAGCCATTGTACCAGCGGGGATATTCTCTTGGTGGGCACGACCAATCTGGTGCAGATGCTTACGAGTGGTATCATCCAGATACGGTCCGGTCTTCAGGTAGGATAAAAGAAAATCGCGCCGGTACCCTATTGGTTCACGACGCTGGATTGGTTGGCTGACGTAACCGCGAATCTCACGTCCGGCCACTGAAAGAGGAATGACTGATTCTTCAACATCCTGACCATCAGAGACCGGCAAAGCAAGCGGCCAGTACACACGCCCTTTGAAGGCACCGGTCGCACGAATACGGTTGTTATCAATGAGAGTATTCATCCGCCGCAGCAGCGAGCGCCGGTTCATGACGATTCCAACCGCTGAGAGAGCTGCCTCTAGCTCTGTTATGCCAATACCTTTGCTACAGGCTGCTATCAGCTGCTCTATGGTCTCAAGATCTTGCTCATCGATTTGCTTTGGCACAGGATATCCTTTCCGTCACGAAAAGCGTTTTGTGACAGTATAATAACCTATTCGTCACGAAAATCAATATTTGAGACAAAAAAACCTGGCATTAGTATGCCGAGGACAGATTTCAAATGGTTTTTAATCAGGGGATCGAACCGGCTCCCGAAGTTACGGCCAGTCCGCATTATTTCCTGTACTAAAATAGTCGGTTCGATTAAATTGGGCTCCGGTACACCGAAGTACACCCAAGTACACCGACCGGTACACCGGTTCCATGGGTTCGATGGTAACTCGCTAGCGATTACGCCCACAGTTTCAATAGGTTACGGAAGGCGATGGGTTCGATTCGATTCCGTCCATAGGAATCCACCTAAAGAGTCTGTTGAGAGAGCCTTGTGTTTGGTTCTCCAAAATGTGAAGATTGATTTTAAAAGTTTCCATCACGAAGAAATGGTGATTCAAGCGATTACTTCGCTTGTTGAATCAGCCTATTCATACCGACTTAGAGATAATATTATTCTTGCTTCCATCTTGGCTCGATATCTTCCTGATGAGCCTCCGCATGGGCTGACGTCACGTCATAGTGGACAGCGCTTCTCATTTCTTCGAGCTTACGCGCTGAGTGCAGCATTAAATGGATGCGATCTTCTTCTTATTGATTTAGCCCGTCCCGAGATTCGTAAACAGCTTGAGGATACGAAGAGTCTCCATGATTCTCGGGATATTCATGAATTTAAGGAGAATGTCGGAGCGCTGCTTCCCTGGCATAAGCTTTGGGCGAAAAACCTTCTTGCACCTGTAGCACCAGCTTCTCTACTTACCGAAATTGGAACTACACAGATAGAATCTGCTAGCGCTTCGCGCAGCAGCTATCGTGAGGATTCATCCACTTCGGATGAGATTGTTGAAATATGGCTCGATATCCTTATCGACTGTAGTTCTAGTGACAAACTGATCTTGCATAAATTTACAAACTGGACAAATTCCCTCAAGCGGCCACTTTATACACCAACTCTGATAAAACTTGCTAGACTGAGTGCCCGGACAAATGAATTTCAGAGTATTGCATATGAGTTTTCGCAGCGAGCTTACAACATTACGAACGAAGCAAAGGAAGATTCAGGTTCGAAGGCACAGACATATATCGATCTTGCAAGGGCTATTCTCAGTACAGACTTATCGGAAGCAAGGGAATACTTTAATCGGGCTGTAGAAGTCGTCAGCAAAATTGGCGACGAGATTTTTGACCGCTGGCAAGCGATGCTGGATTTAGCTGACCGTGCTGCGGATGCAAAGCGTCCTGTCCCAGAAACAGCTTATCGGCTGGCCCGGTGCGCAGAAGTAGCGGAAGATTACGATAGTAAACACTTTGATTGGAATGGCACAATGACCGCTATTTCAGGATTGTGCCCATCTTCGGCCCTGGCCATAATGAGCCGTTGGCGGGATCGAAATGTTGGCTGGTCAGAGCGACTGTTTCCGATAACAATTAACTATTTGCTCGATCATAGATACATTGATCCTAAGCTTGTACCTGCCCTGGTAGGGTTTAGGGCTCAATGGGAATACTGCGGTCTGGTTAAGAAATCTTTTGAAGCCTGTGGCTCTCACTGTGATCGCGAGGTCATCCTGACCCATGTCCTTCACTATATGCGACTGGAAAAACAGAGTTTGTCGATATGGGAAGATCTGAGAGCTACTGCTGAGCAAAATCAACTCAATGTCTCGGAAATTGATCAGTTTATCGAACATGCAAAGCACCAAGAAACATCTAAAAAGAAGGCAAATAACTCCCACATCGACGATGAGTTGGAAATCGGTTCAAACCGTGAGGAAAAGAACTGGGATGCAATATTCAATTTTTTAGAATTACATACTTCGAACGGCCTCTCTAAAGCGTATGACAACTTCAGAAGCTCTGTCCCTCCATACTATCACGAGAAATTTTTTGCCGAATTATTCAAGCGGATAACAATCGGAAAAGAGGTCGAGCTTATTAGGTTATTTCCTGATTTAGCTAATTTTGATCTCTACCATTTTCGCTCCTTCCTAGAGCAAGTTCCCGATGCTTGGAAGTCTCGTATGGCAATTAAATCCGCACTTGCTGACACAACAAAAAGATTTTTAAGTCGCTATTGCATGGAAATCACAAAGAGCCGCTATTATCAGCAGCTTCCACTTCAAACTGCTTCAGAACTTTCAGGCATCCTTGAGCATGACCTTATCGACGTTGTACTTGCGTCAATCGGTGAATCAAGTGAAATTGTGGGGTCTGGGCGGCTTTTCACGCTTGTAGGATTATTGGCTGGCAAGTTATCTCACAAGGAGGCCTTGGAAGCCCTAAATTATAGTTTGAACCTTTTCGATTTTGTTCTTGACGTGAACGACGGAGACGGAGCATGGACTCCAACCTTAAAACCACCACCGGACATTAATGCGGCTCTTGCAGGATATATTTGGACTGCGTTGGCCGCCCCAGAAACAAGTCTTCGTTGGGAGGCAGCCCATGTGGTTCGAGGTCTTTGCAAGCTCGGTGGGCAGGCGATTTTGGGGCATCTGGTTGCGCTGTCCTATAGTAATTCGGGCGGACCATTCGCAGATGCCCGTCTCCATTTTTATCATCTGCATGCGCGTCAGTGGCTGCTTATTGCCCTAGCCCGCGCTGCCATGGAGAGTCCTGAGGCTCTTGCTCCGCACGAATCTTTCTTTATTCATTCCGCATTGAATGACGAATCACACGTTCTCATTCGCCATTTCGCATCGAAGGCAGCCCTTTCTCTTGCCGCTAGTGGAATAATTCAGCTTGACTCAAGCGTGGAAGATCAACTCATTATTGTGAATATATCTTCACTTCCGGTAACACCTTCTAAAAATCATGAACGCCATAAACAACATGTTCACCCCATGCATAGAAAGTCAGGGTCAAAGAGATTCAGCTTTGACTACGACTTGATCAAGGATAGTTTTGAAAGTCTGGGAGATTGTTTCGCAATGTGCGCCTACGATATCGAGAGCGAAGGTGAGAAGTTGATATGTGACGATTGGCAACTTTCGGAGAATGGTCATTGGGATAGTGATACGCGTGCCCGCCGTGGATATTTTCGTGATGATGGCTCCGGCTATAATTCGAGAAAGGATAATCTCAGTTTCTACCTTTCTTATCATGCAATGATGACCGTTGCTGGTAAGTTGCTCGCAACAACCCCTCTCCATCAAGACCCAGACGATTCAGATGATGAATTCAATGACTGGTTAAATCATTATTTGCTCACTCGAAGAGACGGCTGCTGGCTATCAGATAGAACCTGCATTCCCGGACATTGTAACGAGTAATTTGCAATAATATACATAAATCCAGC
>JABBNX010000176.1 GCA_019352135.1 Pseudomonadota bacterium | reverse complement strand
CCTAACATAATGGATTCACAGTACTGTATCGGTATGGGTCAGTCAGACTTTAATATATTGGTGTTAATACACAAAAATAACTACTCGGTATCATGGAATATTATAAGCAATCGCCCTGGTCAAAATCTTGATTCCGATACAGAAGACGTGCTTTCATGATGCAATGCGCTCCTTAATCATATCGTACGTGAGACGGTACTTCTCGGCGATTGACAACGCATAGGCGAGACCATCCGCAGGCCGCCTGATGAGCTTATAAGTTCGCAGTGCCGGATTTTCTGGCACAACCGTACTGACCATGCTCACTGTCTTTTCACCCAACGTCGACAGTTCATCGACAAATGTCACCCAAACGCACAGCATGTCCAACTCAATGATTTTTGCTGCGATCATTCTGCTGAGGTCGGATGCATCCCGGAATGTGGTGGACGCAAATATCTCGTTTATGATGACGATGCTCTCCGGCGTGGCACCGCTCAATATTGCGTGAATCCTGACAAGATCGTCTTGCAGCTTGCCACGAAGATTAGCACTGTGTTCCTCTCTCTCGAAATGGGTGAACAGACTGTCAAAGAGGTAAAGCTGTGCTTTCGTGCCAGGGATGGGACAGCCCAGACTGGCAAGGTAATGCAACTGTCCAAAAGTTCGGGCAAAGGTCGTTTTGCCCCCCTGGTTCGGACCGCTAACGACGATGATGCGTTCACGGTCTTTGAGGTGGAAGTCATTGTACACAGGCGTAACTTGTTCACTGATGAGCTTTCCGGCCAAGGCCAGATCGAAGCCCTGATAATTGTAAACTTCCTTGGATATGTGGCTGATGTGTGGATAACAGAAAGACAACCCCGCCTTCCTGAACAGGGTTATATGTTCAAGCCAGGCGATATAGAATTGTATCTCTCTGTCAAACGTGACGATCATTGAATCCCGAAAGTCTTTGTATATCGCGCAGTAACTCTCCAATGCTGAAAATATGTCCGGGTACAACTGGACCACCAGATCAAGAATGCTGGCTTCCACATGATTCATTGACGGAGAGTCGCTAAATTTGAAAGCGTACTCTTCAACAGCGCCTTGCTTGAACCTCTCGAATGTCGCCTCAACTTCCGCACTGTAGTCGGACTCGCCTTCGTATTTGCTGCCTTGGACAAGAAGACCATTGATATTCATGCAGTAACGGATTGAAGCAAGATCGGCCTTGAGCTTTTTTGTGTGCTCAAGAAGCGGGTTGAAACGCTCTGACGACACATACCGGGTCATGTATTCACGGAACGCCACAAGACCTCGCGAGGTACACTCTGTACGCGAGAAGTCACGGACGAGGCACGTTACGGCATCGCAATAAATATCTACCGCATCCAGGAACCAGCGCTCTTTCTGGCGTTTGTAGGAGAGCTTCTCCTCCTGGGCCAGGTGTTCGCGCATCGTGCGCATGGTTTCAGCAAAAGTCTTAATGCTGTCGAACAGGGGGCTGTCTTCGAGGTCCCGCATGATTTCGTGACGGAAACTGATGGCGTCAACATTATTTAACGGCAAATAGAAGAAGGGTTTTAGGTCGTATTCCTCTTTACCGGCCGTGATTGCGGCGACGACCTGATCGAGGGCGAGATCGACAAAAAAGTCGGGAGGGGAGAGCCGCTCGTCCGGATCACGGTCAGTGATTGTTTGAAAGAGGATGCTTTGGTACTCCATAGGAATCAGCCCCAGTTCTGCAGTTTTGACCGGTTCCCAACCGGCTTTAATGCGTGCACTAAGTTAGCTTCTACTATTGAACAAAACACTGGCAGCAGGATGGTGCCCCCGCTATCATCAGTTAAATGATGCTGTCATGCTGTTGCGTCAGATTGATCCCCCAAAATCAGGGCAAGCTCTTCGCTAACTTTATTCAGTACAGACGATCTTAAACTAATAGCCGTTAGTCTCTTTTCTGCTGCCTGCTCATCTCCTTGGTACCGTTTCATCCCTTTTGACAAGGCGGATTCGATACCCTTGGCAGTTGTCTCAAGCCTTGCTGTCATCTCTTGATTGAAAACTTTTGCACTTTTCTCAAGCCGTTGAGCAAAATCGTATCGCAGACGCCCTGATTGGACCTCTACGCAGTCAACGGCATATTCCTGCATCTTCTTCAGCAGCAGACGGTCACCGATAAATTTCGGGAGAGCCAATAACAGAGAAGAGCTAAAGAGCATCATACTTCCCGGTTCGCTCCAGAACTTGTAGTAAAACTCCAACGTTTCGCGCCGCAGCAACTCCGCCTGAACAGCGGTAAAGGGGATATCGAACAGGTCGGCAGAAAAGCGGGTCATTTCATCAACCGTTTCGTTGATTCGCGACGCAAACCGGGAACACAGCCGATCGAACGACTTACCCAGTTTTTCATCCTCGACAGACCGCCAGTCATCAAACTTTTCCCTGATTTCAGTAGCAACGTACCGCTCCAGATGAGCATTCAACGTTCGGGACGACATCTCACGGTTCTCCCGGAAATCGTTCTCTACGGCGGCGCTTATGGTTTGTTTCAGTTTTTCCTTGAAGACGCTCAGCTCTTCCTCTACCCACTGCTGAAGTTTTTTCACTTCTGCAGCAAGGATAACACCATATTCATCTTGAGCCACTGCCACCTCACGCTTTTTCTCTTCAAAGATCCGGATTTTATCCTCGAGCTCAGTCAAGGGGGAGGCAAGGGATCTTTGTTCCAATTCGATGCTTAATCGAGCCAGGGAAATAAGACGTTGTAGGTTCCTGGCTACGGAATTGATCAGTACGACGCCCTTATCCTTCATGAGGAAATTGTTGAGCGCCGTAAAAAAAAGTGGCAAGAGGCTCTTATCGAGCAATTCCTGAGAGCTGGCAAGCTTTCCTTCCAGAGCCAGCCGGGCCGAAGTGGGAAGGATAAAGGGCTCACGTCCCATTGCCTCGGTGATGGTCGTTTGCGCAAAAGAAACCGCATCGCGGAGCTCGGATTCCGACAGATGATCGGCCTTATTAAGGAGAAAGAAAATTTTCCCCGCAAACTCCTGCACGTCCTGTAGAAAGTCACATTCTGCTTGGCTCACCGGTTGATCTGCCGAGAGAAGAAAAATAACTGCGTCGGCTTTTGACAGATAACGGTATGCGACGTCAGTATTGTGTCGATAAACCGAACCTATCCCCGGCGTATCAACCAGCCGTACCCCCTCCATCAACCAGGGGGAAGGATATGAAACTTCAACCTCCAAAACCTCTTTTGCATTGCCGGGGTTTCCTTTTTCCGTGACGTACTCACCAAGATTTTCGGGTGTTGTCTCGATACACCGCCCATTCTGAAAACAAACCTTGATTATCGGGGTTTCACCAAAGGAAAGCACCGTGACAACTGAGGTAAGCGGAATCACCCCCATAGGCAGGAGCGCCTCGCCGATAAGCGCATTAATCAGGGTGGTTTTGCCACGGTTGAATTGACCGACGACAAGTATGTTGAAGGAGTGAGAATGGAGTTTTTCCGTTAGATCACGGCAGGCGTCAGTGTCAACGCCTTCCACTGCAAGGAGGTCGTTGATACTCGCTGTAAGTTGGCTCATCGCCGGTATCATGGGTATTTGAATTCCTGAATCTTCACTCATAGTACCAATCACCTGTAACGTATGATAGTGCCATCACCATCTACCCAGCAAAGCCAAACCTGCCGAGTTTGTGGAAACAAGAGGTGCAAGTGATACAGCGCTCTTACTTTTGTTGTCGTGTGTTGCCATCACTACACGGCCGCAAAGTTCACCGATGGCAGCACTCAGCACAACATCGCTGGCCCAATGTTTGTCCTGATAGATTCGTGAGAAGCCAACAAAAGTGGCAGCGGAATACGAGAGCACTTTGGTTGCCATGTTCTCCGATGTGGCAGCCATGACAGAAGCCATGGCAAAGGAACTGGATGTATGCATGGAAGGAAGGGAGTCGTAGTCGCTCTTGAACTGTCCCGGCCTGAAGTTTCCCTTATCGCCATTGACGAATGGACGCGCCCTGCCGATAGACTCTTTCAGTACAAAGGTGGTTGCGTCGGCCAATATGGCCGCTTCGCCCAGCATCTCGCCGGTTTCCTTCCAGCGGGGCGAGTCGGCGAAAATGCCGCCGCCATAGACGGCAGCGGCAATTCCCAGGTGGAGAAACGGATCACCGACAAAGTTGCCGATATCCGTGGCCTTGTCCATGCCTTTGCTTTTGTTCGCTTGCAGCTTGGTGCGTATATCATTGTCAAAAACATAGGTGAGTCCAACAGCACCAGCCACAGCCAAGGTACCGACTAAACCGTGACCCTCAGTGTCCAACGGCGTCTTCACGACTTCCAGTGCTTCGTCTCCAAGACGAACCACTTGCTCCTTGAAGGCTTTTGAGCTGTTGAAGATGTTTTCATCAGCAAGAGCCACACCGGATAAATATAACAAAACAACACATGCCATCACAAAACGCATAAGATCCTTTCATCTAACTTCATAGTTTAAGCAGCTAATCATAAAATTCTTCACAAAAAGTTTCGCAAATTATTACTCCGGCTCATCGGTAAGAATGGTCTCCGGCTCCGCATATTCGTCTTCCGCAGCTTCGATAGCATGAACGCTGCGTGCACTGATCTCCCAATGCTCGATATGTTTATATAGTACGACCTTGCCCTTTAACAAACTGCCATGCTTGCGGCAGAAGAGTTCCAATTCGTCACGCGGCCCAATCAATTCAACGTACAGATTCAAAGCCTTGTTCGGGATTTCCCCCTCCCCAGACTCCACATTGCCATTACCGCTAAAGCCGTAATGGGTATGATGCGCTGTGGCATTCAAGAGACCATCCTGCTTGGCCGTCTTGATGATTTCCTTGTAGAGCGGAGCACTGCCGGACAGCCAACTTTTTATCCCTTTGCCGGTCTTTTTGCTGCGTTCACCCTGCATCATATAGATACGAACTTGTCCGATTTCGCGAACATCAACCTGGTGACGATGTGCCATTTTAATCCTCCGATTTTTTATTCATGTCAGATGTAGTAGCTAAATTGTTGCGCCGCCGAGTAAGGTATGTTCCCCAACCGGGTCGTAATTCTCGTGTAGCTCGCAGGGAATCGCCAAGGGGCAGGTGCGCCAAATCCAGCTTCGGTGTGCCGATACGCTGCGACAAATAGATGCCGGAATGCCCGCTCAACAGATACGACAGGAAACAGGCTATGGTAAAATAGAGCGTGTATTGCGAACCGAACAGTTCGATGCCCATCAGGGTACAAGCGAGTGGTGTATTAGTAGCTCCCGCAAAAACTGCGATGAATCCGAGCCCGGCAAATAGATCTACTGGAGCCCCCATTAGCTGTGCCAGCGTATTGCCCAGTGCTGCACCTATGAAAAACAGCGGTGTCACCTCTCCACCTTTGAAACCGCTACCCAGTGTCACTACGGTGAACAACAGCTTCCACCACCAACTCCAGACATGCGCTCCCTGTGGCGAGAAGCAGGAGAGAATCGTGACCGTGTTCGGGTCGGACGAACTGACACCCAATCCCAGATAGTCCCGCGTACCAAGCAGGTACACCAGGCCGATAACGATCAGGCCGCCGACGACAGGGCGCAGGAACGGAATTGCAATCATGCGCTTGAAAATATGATTAATGCTGTGGATCATTTCGGCAAACATCGCGCTGACCAACCCGAACGCGACAGCAGCTACCGCGACCTTGGCGGTCAGCAGCCAGTTCAGCGGCGATCCACCAAGTTCCGCAGCAGCCGACGAAATAGAATACAAAACGTGGTGGATGCCCCAAGCGCCGCACGACCAATCTCCAATGATGGCGGCAATCAGGCAGGGAATGAGGGCACTGTAGTTCATGCGCCCGACGGCCAGGACTTCCATGGCAAAGACGGCCCCAGTTAACGGCGTACCGAAAACACCGCCGAAACCGGCGGCGATGCCGGCCAGGAGCAGCGTGCGCATATCGATTCTGCTCAAACGAAACCATCGGCCGATGGTCGAAGCGATGCTGCCGCCCATTTGCAGCGCTGTTCCTTCACGCCCTGCCGAACCACCGACCAGGTGAGTTATAACGGTTGCCACTAAAATCAATGGAGCCATGCGGCGCGGCACAATGATGCCGCTATCGGCATCTTCATGACCGTGTATGGCGTCCATCAAAAGGTTGTTGCCACCTTCGGATACATGGCCGACGCGGCTGTAAAGAAGAGTGATTCCTGCTCCGGCAACCGGCAATAGAAACAACAGCCACGGTGTTCCAATCCGTAGCTGTGTGCTGCGCTCAAGCAGCCACAAAAACAGTGCGCAAGCTGAACCAATGACAGCGGCAACCGGCGTAGCCAGGCACACCCATTTCAATATATACACACCCAGAGACAAGTGTTCACGAGGGCTCCAGCGAAAAGGCATTGATTTTCCTCCGTATGTTTTGAGTCGATTAGTAGGTGGCGGATAAAAAAAAGACCCCTACCTCGCATTTGGAAGTAGGAGTCATTAGCTTTGGAAGCGGTTTTGGCGAACTCCATCGCCGTTTGAATTTTAAAGGTAACTACTATGTAACCAACAGATTGTCAAGGCAATTGAAACAGTATCACAGCACCTCACTGCGCAACCGCCACAGACTTTACCTGCGCCCAGACCGGTAAACCGGGGTAGAGACCCAGCGCATCCACCGAGCGCTTCGTAATACGGGCAAGCAACACCGACTCTCCGACCACCTCAAAGATGGCGCGCATCGGGCCGCCAGCGATGATGCCCGTACCTT
>JABBNX010000175.1 GCA_019352135.1 Pseudomonadota bacterium | reverse complement strand
TTCGGCGGTCACGGCCGCGCGCCGGCGGATTGCCGGGCTGACCGGCGTGTATCTGCGGATTGGTTTTCCAGGGACGGGGTTGTGCTGGACGAAGTATTTTTGAAAACGTGAGCTTGCTAAAACGGGCAATAGAGTAAGGGGAAAATCTGATGAGTGAATATCAGCATGTAAAGGATGATACGTTTGAACCGTTTGATAGAATGATTCTGGAATCACCGCGATTTGAAAAAGACGAAACCGGACTACCAATGCTTATAGACATTGTCTTTAAAAAAGGCCAGCACGGGCCACGGATCAAGGTTGCGGTGACTCACACTCATATACTTGATTTAAGTAAAACTGTTTCAATCGATCTTGACGAGAATGGCCCAACCATAAAAGCTGGCAGCGGCCTTAACACTAAGGATTTGCGGCTGGCGCAACAGTTTATTCTGCTGAACAGAGAATTGCTTTTAGAAGCGTGGAAGCGTGGTGGTATGAGCAAGTTAGAAATGCAGCCACGGCTTGTGAAGCTGCCCTAAGTGGATTAACACCATGCGAAGAAACCACATACAAAAGCTATTCGATACATGGCGCAAAGAAAACGGGCATTTACTCCCGTTTTCGATGTATCTGCATAGTCGGCCACGGCAGGGATGCTATCGCATGGGATTTGACGGCATCACTCCTGAAATAAGCCTGGTTCTGAGTCCAAATTCTTTCAGTATATATGTTGGCAATAAAAACTGGCGTGGTGGTGGCGACTGCCTGGATGAATTTGACATTTTGGAGCGTAGAGACCCGGTAACGCGAGAATACTATTGTGATTTCTGCATAGAGCCGGTTCGCTACAAATTCCGCCGTGAATTATGGGTAGCACATAGCTTTGAAAAGCTTTTGGTATGGATGGATGAGAATTTCAAACCTGGAAAGTTGTTATGTCTTTATGCTGGCGACAATAAATGGATAGGGAACGCCGACATCAAAGATGAAAGCGAACTGGCAGAGGTTATGGAAACGCGGAGTGATTTTTATTATGCCGTTCCGGTTGTGAAGCCAAAGGGTGAGCGGGTTTATGTGAGGAAGTGAGGAAACACCTTGAACAAGAAAGCAACCAAACCGCCACATTCAAAAGAGTTCTTGGCGATTATGGAGCAGGCTTCTCCAAATGCGGCTATCAGGGCAATAACTCACGCAAGGCCGCTATTAGTCTATTGGGTAACTCCAGAGGGTAACGTTATCGACGCTGGCAATGAACATTTTGCCAATCCACCAAAAGGAGATAAATCTGTTCTCTCAAGCCCTACTCACAAAGGGCATCTGCGAGGCAGAGCCGCTTTGATTGGGGCTTTGCTGTATATTACCGTGTATGGAGATAATAAAATTGATGCCTTGTCAACGAAGCAAATCAGACTCCTGAAACAGTCATATTCAAGGATATTTTCTACATTGAGAGATAAGGGTGTTTCTGAGCAGGCGCTGGTTACTGCACGGTTTATACAGGAAGATGGGCTGGATATTGAGTTGTGATTTTAATGGAATTTAGGGGGATACCGTGCTTGAAACAAGTATGTATGAAGCGGTTGAGCATAATGACATAGAAGCGGTAAGGAAATATTATACCGAAGAGCCTGGTTATCTTGATGCAACGGGTGATGGTGGCTATACGATATTGATGGATGCAGCTAAAAATGGTCGTCTTGAAATTGTACAATGCCTCGTTGATCTTGGTGCAACTATCAACGCCGATTGTGAGATTATTGACCACTATAGCGATCAGCGGGGAACCGCAATTTCGTTTGCGTTCGAGAATTTTCACCATGATGTCGTCAAGTACCTGATTCAAAAAGGCGCGGACACCGAGACAGCCTATTATTACCGCGAGGATGAGGAAACGCCATATTCTGAGCCGAGTGTCCATAGAACATGTTTCATGTACGCGATGGACAGGTCAGAGATGGAACTGCTTGAACTGATGCTTCAACATGGCTTTAATATTAACGGATACAATGCCCTCCTGTCTGACAACAACGAAGAGACAACTCCCCTGTTTTATGCAATAGCTGAAATTAAACCGGAAATGGTCAAGTGGCTTCTGGATCACGGGGCTGATCCGCTGCAATGTATTAAGATGTATGAAATGGGTGAGATCAATGCTCTCATGTTTGCCGTGAATCGGGGATTAACCAAAGAGTATAAAACGGATAATTGGTTCAAGATTGTTGAACTGTTGCTCAAGGCGGGTGTTGATCTTGCCGTTACGTTTGATGAATTGGATGGTCAAACCCTGCCAGACCTGATTCTTGAGGATGGCAATGAGCGATATCTCCAACTTTTTGGCCTGAAGAGCATCAAAGAGAAGCTTGAGCGAGAGGAAGAAAATGACTAAAGAAGAGGGATTGGAACAGGTACGCGGCCTGATACAACAATTTACTGATCGTGGGCAAGAAGTTGTTCACACAGATTACCTTGAAGCGCAGGTTCGCACCCAATTCCTTGATCGTTTTTTTGGTGCACTTGGCTGGGATGTCAGCAATCATAAAGAAGCGACCGTAGAAAAATCGCAAGCCCGTGAAGACGGCAGTAAAAAACGTGCTGATTACGCATTTCACGTCAGCGGCAAAGAGTTCTTTGTTGAAGCCAAAAAGCCTTCTGAAAATCTGGATGCCAACAAAGACCATGCTATTCAGGCTCGCATGTACGCCTATAGTGCAAATCATCCGGCTGTCATTCTCACCGATTTTGAAGAGTTCTATGTTTACAAAGGAAGGGGCGTTGTCCCGAAGGACGCTGATGATGCAAAGGTTGCTATCATCTCTGAATTGTCGTGCAAAAGTTACCTTGATTATCCTGCAAAGTGGGATGCAATTTGGGACGCATTTTCGCGTGAGAGTGTCCTTGCCGGATCTCTTGAAAAAATTCCCGGAGTTGTCACCGATAAAAAAGGGGCTATGCCGGTTGACCAGCTTTTTCTTGCGGATATTGAAAAGTGGCGTAAAAGCCTTGCCGAAAACATTCACACCAACAACCCGAACCTTCCCCGTCGCACCCTCAATGAAGCTGTCCAGAAAACTATAGACCGAATAGTTTTTCTTCGTATCTGCGAAGATCGGGATATTGAGGAATACGGGCAAATCCTGAAAGCAGGAAAGTCGGATTCTGTCTATAAAGCCTTATGTAATCTCTTTAGGCAGGCAGACACTCGCTACAACTCCGGTCTGTTCCACTTCAAAAAGGAGACAGGACGGGAGGAGTTTGACAATCATTCTCTCAATCTGACCATTGACAATGAACCGCTGCAAAAGATCATAGACCGCCTTTACTGGCCGGGTGGCCCGTATGCTTTTGCCGTTATGCCTGCCGATATTCTGGGGCAGGTTTACGAGCGGTTTCTTGGCAAGGTAATTGAGATTGATGGTGATTCGGTTACGGTAGAGGACAAACCGGAGGTAAAGAAGGCGGGCGGGGTTTTCTACACGCCGGAATATATTGTTGACTACATCGTAAAAAATACGGTGGGTCGGCTTGTGGAGGGTAAAAAACCTGAAACTGTGGCAAAGCTCCGCATCGTTGATCCTGCCTGCGGTTCTGGGGCTTTCCTTATCAATGCCTATCAATACCTGCTGGACTGGCATCTTGCCTGCTACACAGCAAACAAACCGGATAAGTAGGAAAAAGATCGGCGATTGGTATCGAACGTCAACAAAAAATGGCAGCTTACCCTTTCTGAGCGCAAGCGGATACTGACTGATAACATCTATGGCGTAGATATTGACAGCCAAGCTGTGGAGGTAACACGGCTTTCGTTGTTGCTTAAATGCGTTGAGGGAGAAACACGACAATCGGCACAAATGGGGCTGTTTGATAAAGGGGAACGGATTCTGCCGGATTTGGACAGTAACATCAAGTGGGGTAACTCTCTGGTTGGTACGGATATGTACGATCAACAGCCATTATTGCTGAATGATGAAGAAGCACAGATCAAGGTAAATGTTTTTGACTGGCAGGATGAATTTTCAGAGGTTTTCAAGCAGGGTGGCTTTGATGCAGTAATTGGAAATCCGCCGTATGTGCGGCAGGAAACACTGGGAGAAGAGTTTAAGAAGTATGCAAAAAATCGCTTTGCATCGTTTGCCGGGACGGCTGACCTCTATAGTTACTTCATTGAAAAGGGGCATAATGTATTGAAGACAAATGGAATGTTTGGTTTCATCTGCTCCAACAAATTCATGAAGGCAAACTACGGCGCAGCATTGCGCTCGTTTCTGGTAAAAAATGCCACCATTAAGCAACTGGTTGATTTTGGTGAATTACCAGTATTCCAAACCGCAGCCACCTTTCCGGTAATAATCCTGACAGAAAATAAAAAAACAGAAAAACAGTCCTTTATCTACGCTCCCATAAAACGGCTTGATTTTGAATCGCTGGAAAAAGATGTTGCCAGTATTGGACAATGCCTTGACGAAACTGCTCTTGCTGGTGATAACTGGACGCTTGCATCTTCTAATGAACTGGCTGTTTTTGAAAAGATAAAAAAAAGCACACTAACGCTTGATAAATTTGTTGGTGATAAACTGTATCGCGGCATTATAACTGGGTTGACCGAAGCATTCGTCATTGATCGGGAGACTCGTGACCGACTTGTTGCTGAAGATGCAAAAAGCGCAGAGATTATCAAGCCGTTTGCCATCGGTGATTATGTGCGCAAATATCGAATAGAGGGCAAAGAGAAATTTGTCATCTTGATGCCCAAAGGGTGGACGAACACACAAATTGCCGCGACAACAGAAGATGATGCCTGGTTCTGGTTGCAAACAAATTATCCTTCGGTTTCAGGGCATTTGCGGCCTTTCGCGGAAAAAGCTGCAAAGCGTTGTGACAAAGGGATGTATTGGTGGGAGTTGCGTTCTTGCGAGTATTATGATGCTTTTGATAAACCAAAGATTGTGTATCCTGATATTGCCAAAGAAAGCCGATTTACCTTTGATGAACAAGGCATGGTTTTTGGAAATACCGCGTATTTTATTCCTTCTGACGACCTATATTTGCTTGCAATTTTAAATTCCAGCCTCATCTTCAACTACTTCAAGCGGTTTGCTTCCGTATTGGGCGATGCCAACAAAGGTGGACGCTTGCGCTGGTTTACGCAAGATGTTGTAAAACTTCCTATCCGCACCATCGACCCTAAAAACTCTGCTGACGTAGAATTTCAAACACAAATCATCAAAAAAGTTGAACTCCTAATAACCTGCAACGTCAATAAAAGCGTCCAAAATGAACGACTGGCAAAAGCTATGGAACGAGAGCTGGATAACCTCGTCTACGCACTTTACGGCTTAACCCCAGAAGAGCGGGCTATTGTGGAGGGGGTGGCATGAGCAAGGCAAAAACTATAAATGTCTAAGGACGTGAAATCACTATTTCCCGGAAAGAGCGGGAAGATTATATCTCGCTTACTGATATTGCAAAATACCGGAATAGTTCTGAACCGTTTGCGAACATCAACAACTGGATGCGAAGCCGCAACACCATTGAACTTCTGGGGCTTTGGGAGCAATTGAGCAACCCTGATTGAAAGCTGACAAGGCTATGTGGTTTTCTTTCATCAATCAATAAGAGAGTACCGAATCGGAGGCAATGCAGATGACAGAATACATATACAAAAAAGACGATACCTTTGACCCATTGTTTGAGAGCCACGGCGGGCCGATGCGTAAGCAGGATATTACGCATTATCTGAAGGAAGTTAATGCCGAGCTGGCAAAACGTGGGGTAGTGGGTGAAATGTGCTTGTATGGCGGCGCGGTTATGTGTCTGGTCTTTGATGCACGTCCAATGACACGGGATGTTGACGCAGTTTTTCAGCCCGCAAATGTTGTAAGACATGCTGCGAAGGAAGTAGCAGAGCGTTACCATTTACCTCTTGATTGGTTGAATGATGCCGTCAAAGGTTTTGTATCCGCAACAGGTGGAAAAAAGATTTATAAGGAATACTCGAATTTAATGATTCATTACGCAGAGCCTCATTATTTACTTGCAATGAAAGCAATGGCAGCAAGAACAGATGCAGATACCGATGATATTATTTTCTTGATAAAAGAGCTAAATTTGAAAACACCACAAGAAGTATTTGAGATAATTGAAAAATATTATCCTCGGAATAATATACAACCGAAAACACAAATGATTGTTGAAGAAATTTTTGATTCGATAGGTTAGAGCAATGCAAACAGTTGATGAATATAAAAAAATGGTCAAGAGCTATGACGAACATTGGAAAGTTGCATTCAGATGTTTCATTGATGATTTGCGTGCCGCAACTGATCTGTCCATGCTTGATGAGCCGATAACGCTTGATTCACCACAGCTCGACGCTCTGTTTGCCTCAACCATTGAGGCATTATGCGATGAAAAAGGGATAGAACCGCCTGTATGGGTTTGGAATGTTCCTGGACTGACATATCCGTGGTTTGTATGCGGACTTGAAGGATATAAGGCAATCCTGATAGCAGAATCACCTGTACAGTTTCGCCGGAGGCTGATTTTTGTTTCCAGAGACTTTTTGAAAAGAGTGTGAGGATAACATGAGCAAAAAGATAACCAAACCCGCTGAGATTCAGCCAGATACCGCCCTGCTTACCGGTCTAATCTCCACTATCATTGAAACCGCCCACAATCGGGTACGGTCGGTTATTGACTCCGAAATGGTACGCGCCTATTGGGAAATCGGGCGTGAAATTGTGGTGGATGAACAGCAGGGAGAAAAACGGGCAGGTTACGGAGATCGG
>JABBNX010000018.1 GCA_019352135.1 Pseudomonadota bacterium | reverse complement strand
CACTTGATGCACGGGTGATGATAGCGGGAACGGCCACCTTGGTGCCGCGGGCAATTGCCTCAGTTTCGTAGACAATGCCATCGACGTTGGTGCGGCCGATGAAAAAAACTTCGTTGCCCTGTGCCTGGGAGATTTCATGGCGCATGAGGGCGCAGCAATCGGAGGTGAAATGAGTTTCCATAGAAGTTTAACACCATAGCATACTGCACGAAAAAAGGCACCGGGGAAACCTGATGCCTTCTTTAAAACGGTATATTTGGCGTGAAGTTGTCAGTTGATAAAGAATCCGATTATTCCCGCTCCAAGAATAACCACCATCGGAGTGGTCTTTGTCCATTTGAAGATGGCAAAGCCGATTGCGAGGATCAAAAAATCCTTGAGCCCCGAGAGTGATGACACCCCCAACTGCCAGGCCGCAGCAGCTACCAGGCCGACCACCGCCGGGAGCAGCCCGTCAAGGGTGGAGCCGATAATATCAATTTTTTTCAGACGGTCGTAATTGCGTCCGACGATCAGCATCAGGGTAATACAGGGGAGGAATATGCAGATGGTGGCGACCAGAGCACCGGGAAAACCACCGGCCCGGAAACCGGTAAAGGTTGCCAGAATCGCAAGCGGACCGGGCGTTAACTGCGAGAGGGCCAGACCGTCGAGAAACTGTCGCAGGGTCAGCCAATGGTACTGTTCGACCATGATATGATTGAGGAGCGGAATCAGCACGTACCCACCGCCGACAAAAATCAGGCCAATGCGGAAGAAGGTCCATGCAATCATAAGCAGCGAGGCCATCAGGTGAACCTCCGGCGGTAATAACTGCTGCAGAGCGACCAGAGCGCAGCTCCCAAGAGAATCCAGGCGGCGTTGAGTTTGAAAAAAACCGCCGCGCAGAAAGCGACCGCCGCCATCAAGGCGCCGTTGCTTCCTTTGATCTGTTTGCGGCCCATATCGATGGCAACGACAACGATCAAACCGATAATGACCGGGTTGGTTCCTTTGAGGGCAGCCTGCAGTTGGGGCAGCTTGTTATAGGTGAAGTAGACCCAGGAGAGGAGGCTTACCAGCAGAAAAGAGGGAAGCAGAAAGCCTGCTGCAGCAAGTATTCCGCCACGTATTCCGCGCAGGTGGTGACCGGTGAATGTACAGACATTGAGCGAAAACGGTCCCAGTATTTGCCCGAAGGCGAGACCATGCATAAACTCTTCGGACGTAATCCAGTTTTTCTCATGAACGCATACCCGTTCAACCATCGCGACAATGGCCATGCCACCGCCAAAGCCGGTAATGCCGATCTTGGCAAATGTCAGGAAAATTTCGGTCAGGCTGATTTTGTATGCATCTGATTTCATGACGGAGTTATAGCAGGAAGTGAGAATCGGCAGCAAGTGAAAATGCCGGAGAACATATTGCCTGAACCGGCATGCCATGGTACACATAACAAGATGCAATTAAATCAACGACCAAGGAGTTCAGCCATGTCGTTTCGCACTATTGAATGGCTTGATGATGCCGTTATCATGATCGATCAGACCCGCCTGCCGGGCGAAGAGATCTACAACACCTATAGCGATTTTCAGTCGGTTGCAGAAGCAATTAAGGGGATGATAATCCGGGGAGCCCCGGCGATCGGTGTGGCAGCGGCCATGGGAGTTGCTTTGGGGGCCCGGGCGATTATCGCCGATACCCACGAATCCTTTTTCCGCCAGCTGGAGAACGTCTGTGACGTATTGGCGCGAACCCGTCCGACGGCGGTGAACCTTTTCTGGGGGCTGGAGCGGATGAAGCGGGTCGCAGAGGCCAACCGGAGCAAGAGCCTTGATGCAATTCGCGAGGCGCTCAAAAAAGAGGCGATCCGGATTGAGCAGGAGGATCTGACCATCTGTAAAAATATCGGCAAGTGGGGCGCTACGCTTATTCCGGAGGGTGCCACGATTCTGACCCACTGCAATGCCGGGGGGTTGGCAACGGCCGGTTACGGCACCGCTCTGGGTGTAATCCGTGCCGCTCATGAAGCGGGCAAGAAGATCCAGGTCTTTGCCGACGAAACCCGCCCCTGGCTGCAGGGAGCGCGCCTGACCGCCTGGGAGCTGATGAAAGAGGGCATTCCAGCGACACTGATTTCCGACAATATGGCCGGCTTTTTTATGAATCGCGGCGAGATCACCTGCTGCGTGGTCGGAGCCGACCGGATCGCCGCCAACGGCGATACTGCCAACAAGATCGGCACCTATTCTGTGGCGGTGCTGGCCAAAGAGAACAACATTCCTTTTTACGTTGCCGCTCCGGTTTCGACGCTGGATCTGACCCTTTCCGATGGGAGCAAAATTCCGATTGAGGAGCGCCCCTCCAGCGAAGTAACACACATCAAGGGTGTTGCCATTGCGCCGGAAGGGATCCGGGTCCGCAATCCGGCCTTTGATGTGACTCCAGCCCGCTATATTTCCGCGATCATCACTGAAAACGGGATTGTCACCGGTGATTACCGTGCCGGCCTGCGTAAGGCTGCGAGCCTCTGACATGCACAGAGAACATTTATCCACGGAGTTTCGTCGGATCATTGCGGTTTCTGACCCTGCCAGACAGGGATCGGATCTGGCCGCATTTCTTGAAATGCACGGTTTTCAGTACGGCACCCGCTCTGCCGAAAATATACTGCTGCTCCGGCCGCTATTCACCGTTGAGGCGTTGTACCGTATTGTCATCAAAGCTCTCAGAACCCCTTCACCTGACCAGGCATTAAATTCGTTCGAACGGTTGGCCGGAGTCGTAGCTCCGGAAAATCTGACCACACTGGCGCAGCGAAAGAAGCGGCTGTCCCAATATGTTCTGCTCTGCGGCTCATCACCATTCCTGGTGAATCTGATGTACAAATCCCCTGATATCGTGAGCTGGCTTTTTCTGGAGGACGGTATCGATCTTTCCCGCTCTGCCGAAGAGATGCAGGCTGCTGTTCATGATACTGTCGGGGAGTCAACCGATTTCACTGCCCTGCAGAAAGCGCTGCGTTGTTTCAAACGCAGTGAAATTGTGCGGATTGCCGCTCGTGACCTGTGTGAGCTGGCCCCGCTTGAAGAGGTGATGAGGGAGCTTGCCGATCTTGCATCGTCAATGCTTCAGGTTGCGTATGAGGTTTGTCGGCGCTGCCTTATTCGCGACCATGGCGTTCCGTTGCTGACAGAAGATACGGGTGATGCGCGCGAAGCGGAGATGACCGTCATCGGCATGGGCAAGCTGGGTGGCCGGGAACTGAATTTTTCTTCCGATATTGACATCATCTTCTTCTATGAGTCGGACAGAGGTGAGACCGCCGGAGTCGAGAACGGACCCGGGGGGAGGAAAGGTGGCATCTCGCTCCATGTCTTTTTTAACAAGCTGGGGGAGATGATCAGTCGGGCACTCTCACAGGTGACGGAAGATGGCTTCGTATTTCGGGTGGATGTTGGCCTTCGCCCTGAAGGAAAATCGGGCGATATGGCGATTTCTCTCCGTTCGGCGGAGATCTATTATGAATCCTGGGGGCAGTCCTGGGAACGCACCGCCATGTTGAAAGCCAGGCCGGTGGCCGGTTCGCTGGCGGTGGGTGAACAACTGCTTAAAACCCTGCAGCCGTTCATCTACCGCAAATATCTCGATTACAACCTGATCGAGGATATGAAGCTGATGAAGCAGAAAATTGATGCCTCGCTGGCCCGTTCTCGGGAAGGGGAAATCAATCTCAAGCTCGGTCGCGGCGGCATCCGTGAAATCGAATTTTTTATTCAGGCGCTTCAGTTGGTGTATGCGGGTAAAAATCCGAAACTGCGGGAACGCAATTCGCTCTCTGCACTGGATACGCTTCTGGCGGCACAATTGCTTGGCGAAGATGATCATCACAAATTGAAGGAGGCATATCGTTTCCTTCGGTCGGTCGAACACCGGATCCAGGTGGTGCAGGAACGCCAGACCCACAATTTGCCGGCCAAAGAGGAAGAGATGCTTGCTCTGGCAAGGCGGAGCGGGTATCTGCGCCCCACCGGGCTGGCGCGTTTTTGCGAGGTGCTGGAAGAACATCGCGGCCATGTTTCCGTCATCTATGGCACACTTTTCCATTCGAGCGACGAAAAACTTGAGCAGGAAGTCCATCCGCACATTTTATTTCTTCTCGATCCCAAGGCTGATTCCGATCTGGTCAAGGATATGCTGATGGAACATCATTTTGAGGATATTGAGCGCGCCTATGATAATCTGATCTCTTTGCGGAGGGGGCCGGTAAAAATCAACCTGACCGAGCGGAGCCGCCGTCTTCTGCAAAAAATCACGCCGCTGATGATCCATGAAATTTTCGAATCGCCCGATCCTGATCTGGCTCTGACCAACCTGGAACGCTTCCTGGCGGTAGTTGCCACCAGGTCCTCCTATTATGCTCTGCTGGCGGAAAATCGGCATACGATCAAGTTGCTGGTGTCGTTGTTTGGCATGTCAGAATTTCTTTCCAAGATCCTGATCAGCCATCCGGAGCTGCTTGACAGCCTGGTCGCCCGGAGCGGTTCCTCCGTTATCAAGACAAAGGAATTGATGCAGGCAGAGCTGGCGTCTCTTCTTGAACGGAGTGACTATTTTGAGGATCACCTGGACATACTGCGTCGCTATCGCAACGAGGAATTCCTGCGCATTGGGCTGAATGATATTCATGGCCGCCTACTGCAGGGGGAGGTCACTTCGCAACTCAGCCTGCTGGGAGAAGTCTGCCTGGCCACGGCGTTCCAGCTTGCTGTTACGGATTTGCAGCGTTTCGGTCACCCCATCTGGCAGCGCGAGGGGCACGCTACCGAGGCGAACCTGGCGATTATTGCCATGGGGAAGCTGGGCGGCGAGGAGCTTAACTACCATTCCGATCTGGATATCATCTTTGTGTACGATCACCAGGGGCAAACAGACGGCGAAAAACAGATCTCGAACCACGAATATTTTGCCAAACTGGCCCAGAAGATCATATCGATCCTGACCTTGCAGACTCGTGAGGGGTATGTCTACAAGATCGACACACGGCTTCGCCCCTCCGGAAATGCCGGTCCGCTGGTGACGTCACTGGATTCTTTTCTCAACTACCATCGAACGGAAGCCCAGGTATGGGAGCGTCAGGCGCTTACCAAGGCTCGCGTCGTACTGGGCGACGATAAGCTGGCAGGGCAACTGTACGACATTATCCGCCATACGATTTACGGCACAAGCATAGATAATGAGGGGCGTCAGGAGATCCGCCGCCTGCGGATGAGGATGGAAAATGAACTGGCCCGCGAGAAGAACGGCAGTTACAATATTAAAACCGGACGGGGCGGGATGGTGGATGTGGAGTTTGCGGTTCAGTACCTGCAGCTGCGGGAAGGGCGCCGTTCTCCGGAATTACGTACTCCCAGCACGCTTGTTGCGCTCAAGGAAATCAGCACGCTCGGGCTGTTGCCCAATGACAGCGCCCAAACGCTCCTGTCCGGATACAAATTTCTGCGCAAACTCGAAAACCGCCTGCGGATTATCCATGACTATTCGGTCAATGATCTCTCCGGGTCAAAAATGTATCTGAACAAACTGGCGCGGCGCCTCGGCTATGACCCCAAACTGAAGAAGCCGGGTGCCGCGTTGATTTGCGATTATGAGGAGATAACGGGTAAAATCCGGGAAGTGTTTGACCGGTTGTTTGAAGGAGAATAAATTGCGATGGGGCCAGCTTTCAATTGGTAGAATCAGCCGGTTTTTCGTAATCCAGCACCTGGCATAATGCCGCATCAATTTTAGATACATCAACAACGGTATTAAAACAGGGGCCAAAAGGGCGCTCATTAAGGATGCCGATAACCGGCAACGGATAGCAGTCTTTTATTCCTGAGGTCAGATCCCGCTCACAGGCTACTGCCAGCACCAGTTTCGGCCGTTTTTCCACAATGACCTTGCGAGCCAGGGTGCCGCCGGTGGCAACCGAAATATCGACAGAATACTTTCGTCCGATCTCGACCAGGCCCTTGACGCAGCAGCGTCCGCATTTTACGCATTTATGGATGTTACCGGTAACTTTGATTTCGCAATCGGAAAGCTGGATACAGTGAGGCAGCAGCACCAGGATCCGATCCGGTTTTACTTTCATTCGCTGAGACATCACGAGGCTGTTGTTCATGGCAATAAAAGATTGCCGGATACTGTCCTTGTCCAGCCCCATTACCCTCCCCACAAATTCGATAACCGGCAATAAAAACTTGATGACGACCAGGCGCATGAAGCGGGTCAGAAAAATGTCCTTGCCCAGTGCGGTGGTCAGCACCAGCAAGCCGGTGCCGAGAATTGCAACGCCGGAGAGCACAACCATGATAATGCCGACGAGATGCGGCAGATTGGGGTTAATGTTGGCCAGCCCGCGGTTTGGGATCCACCAGATGAGGAAGATGACTGCAACCACAATCAGACAGGTTACACCCATGAGGGTGACAAAAAGCCGTTTGCGTGGCGGCGTGGTTACTGCTTCCGGAGTAGTTGTCATAATGATGACCCTTCAGGTTGCGTGTCTCCAAGCAGAGTCCCTTCAGAAACGGGGTAACCGGCCAGAAAGCTGGCGCAGTCGAGGCGTTTCTTACCGGCCAGTTGCAGCTCATGTAAATAAAGACTGCCTGATTGGCAGGCCACTTCAAAATTCCCTTTCGCGGCCTGCACCACGGTGCCTGGTTCCCCCGAACCACAACCGACGCGGGTGCGGAAAATTTTCAG
Organism: Pseudomonadota bacterium; assembly: GCA_019352135.1. Classification (GTDB taxonomy): domain Bacteria; phylum Desulfobacterota; class Desulfuromonadia; order Geobacterales; family Pseudopelobacteraceae; genus JACRCG01. The sequence goes on along the minus strand of JABBNX010000018.1, from coordinate 28,549 downwards.
CATCTGACCGTCGATGCTCGTACAGGCACCCGGCCAGACCGCCAGACCGCGTACCTGATTGTGAATGGTGCGGGCGTCAGCATGCCAGTTGATGACACCGTCCTCTTTTTTCAGCATGGGGGCATAGCAGCTGTCGGCATTATTCTGTGGCTGCGGGACAAGGTCGCCTGCCGCAAGCCTGTCGAGCGTTTCTGCCAGCAGCTCAGCCCCCATGTTCGCCATGCGGTCATGCAGTGACAGGATATCTTCGTCTTCATCCAGAGGTGTTTTTTTTGTCAGCAGCATATCTCCGGTGTCAAGACCGACATCCATCAGCATGGTGGTAACCCCGGTTTCCGTCTCCCCATGTATAATGCACCAGTTGAGCGGCGCGGCACCACGGTAGCGGGGCAACAGCGAGGCGTGGACATTGATGCAGCCATGTGGCGGGATGTCCAGTAACGTCTTGGGAAGAATCTGGCCAAAGGCGACGACAACGATAACATCAGGTTTGAGCTCGCGGATGATGTCAACAAAGCCCGGATCACGGACTTTTAACGGCTGGAATACCGGAATATCATATTTCCGGGCTAACTCCTTGACCGGTGGAGGCATCATTTTCTGTCCACGCCCTTTAGGCCGATCGGGCTGTGTAACGACTGCCACTATATTCTCTTCGCGTTCAATCAGTTTCAACAGGGTCGGACAGGCAAAATCTGGTGTTCCCATGAAAATAATTCGCCACCCGGTCATCGCTTATCCTCTGCCGCTTTGCGGGCTTTGCGCTGAAATAGTTCACGTTTGAGCGTCGAGAGGTGGTCGACAAACAAGATGCCGTCAAGATGGTCAATCTCATGCTGGAATGCGATAGCGAGCAGGTCTTCCGTTTTCCAGGTACGCTCGATGCCATCAATGTCGAGCGCTTTGACGATCACCCGGGCATGGCGTCTGACATTGGCGGCATAGTCCGGCACCGAAAGGCATCCTTCCTCTTCGTAGGTTTCGCCTTCGGCATGGACAATAGTCGGGTTAATGGCGACAATAAGATCCGGCGGTTCATTTTTACCCGAGATATCGATAACAACAACACGCTGGTGGACGCCGATTTGAGGCGCTGCCAGACCAACTCCCGGCGCAGCATACATAGTTTCAGCCATATCCTGGACAAGCCCTCGGACCGAATCAGTAATAATTGTAACCGCGGCGGATTTTTTCTTGAGCTCGGGGTTCGGATAGGTAAGAATAGGGCGAATCATTGTATATCCTTCATTGATGATATAAATCATGTAACGATACTATTTTACAGCGATAAAATCAATTCCATCTTGAAGTGCACACACGAGGTGCGGGTATGACGGATCCGATCAAGGAAATCAGCGGAACTCAGGCTACTTCTGCAGGGGGGAGTTACAGCGGAGGCAGCTTTTCGGGGCATCATAAAAAAAAGGAGGCGCTTGCGCCGCAAATCGATCTCATCGAGATATCCCAGGATGCCCGGGATCGTTCACACGGCACTACAAAAAAGAGCATTCTGGAGTATCTGAAAAAGCTGTTTGGGTAATCCGGCGGTGCCGCACGGCATATTCTGACATCAATTGAAAAATCCCTTATCCTTTTCATACGCTTCTGTGAAAGCAGCCAGAAGAGTCTCTATGCGCTGTTCATCCAGGCCCAGCCTCTGTGCCGGTATTGTTTGCAGAAGATCCAGGCCGGTATCCGGTTCACGCATGCCGATTCCCACTTTGTGGCAAAACAGGTCGGATAGTCCGACAACACAGGTCAGGTTTATCTGGCAGGGATCTCCATCTCCCGGGAAATTAAATGTATGATGATCCAGTACGGCATGCATCAGCATGTCAGGGAAATTCCATTTTTTGATGACCAGTCCGCCAACTTCTGAATGGGTATATGGATAAACCCGTTGCTCCGCTTCTTCAAAGGAAATCCCGTCATTGTAACAGCGCTGCATGACTTCCTGAAACTGCTGTTTGTTCATGGTATTCATGATGATTTTGCCGATGTCGTGGAAAAGCCCGCCAAGAAAAGCCTCTTCTTCACTCACCAGGCGGGTCTCCTTGGCAATCATGCGTGACGCCAATCCGGCTCCGAAGGAGTGCTCCCACAGCATTTTTTCGGTCAGTCCATACGGCTGGTAAACCTGTTTGACGGATGCCGCTACCACCAGACTTTTTAACGTGCCAAAGCCCAGAACGACAATTGCATGGGACAGTGTCTGGATCTGACGCTGACAACCGTAGAAGGAGGAGTTTGATATCTTTAGCACGCGAGCGGCAACAGCCGGGTCAGAGGCAACGATTTTCGCCAGCTCTTCAGCAGTAGCTGTTTCACTCTCGATAAGCTGCATGACTTTGGTTGCGACAACCGGAATAGTCGGGAGGTCGCTGGCGGTCATGATCATTATTTCCAATTCTCTGTTCATCGTTTCCTTAGTCAGCACATGTTTCTGATGCACCTGCAGTTGTAATATAAAATAAATGAGCCATTATCCACAAGTTGAGATAAATAATCAAGTATTTAGCCGTCCGGCGTTCATCATTCTCCGTCCTTGGACCCTGTCTTCATGGTGGATGACTGCTCTGTATCACAATCAGTGGAAGTGGAGAAAACAGCCCGATCATCAGGTGGTTAGTTGCTTTAGGAGGTCAATATAGCCTAAATTATTGAAATAGTATCAGATGATGTGTATAATCCCGCCGCACTACCAAGAGAAATTGAGGACCCTGCCGCTATGAAGATCCTGCTAACATACCTGTTGCTGCTGACTGCAGCACTTCTTTTAACTGGCTTCAGTTGGGGATTCGGCGCTGATCCCTGCAAAAAAGCGCTTGAAACTGCCGGTACTCTTGACACCATTCGCGACGAGGCTCACGTGCGGCAAACGGAGGCTGATATTATTGCCCAGTGTCCGGATGGTGCCGCCGCCCATTTTGTCAACGCACTCCAGCAGGAGCGGGTTGGCAACTTTGATGGCGCTATAGAAGAGTACCGCCGCACCCTGAAGCTCGCTCCTGCTTTTGCGCGAGCCAGCGGAAATCTGGGACTGCTGTATGCCCAGAAGGGAATGAATGATGAAGCATCGGTTGAACTGGAACGCGGGCTCGCTTCTATTCCGAATCCTTTCTACCATAAGGCACTGGCAAAAATTCTTGCGGCGCAAAAAGTCTATCCACTGGCCGCATATCATTACAATGAGGCGAGTCGTGAGTTGACCGGTGATGCTTCCATATTTATCGGCCTTGCTGAGATCTACTCTGCGTTAAACCAGCCTGATAAAGCGCTGGAAGATTATCGAAAGGCTTTGGCTGCTGATCCCGGTTCAACACGTGCGCATCTGGGTATTGCTTCGATCAATCTGCAGCGGGGCGAGACTGATAAGGCACTTGAAGAGCTGAAGCGGGGTGAGGTCTCAGAACCGCAGAATCGTGACATTCACCTGATGCTTGCGGGAATTTACAAAAAGAAGGGCGATATCAAACAGGCCGACTACCAGTTGTTGCTCGGGGGCAAAGGCAATCTCACGCAGACTGTCAAAAAAACTGCCGAGCAGACCGACGCGAACAGCACTACCAAGGATATCGAAAGCCTGAGGAATGCTATCAAGGATCATCCGGAAGATGTGCTTTCGTACGAAAAGCTCGGCCATCTCTACCAGGCGGCAGGAAAAGATGCGGAGGCTATCCAGGCCTATCGTGAAGCGGCACATCTCAACAGTACGAACAGTGATGTATACCTTAATCTGGGAATCCTGCTCGAGAAAAAGTCCCAGATTGATGAGGCGGCTGTCGCCTACAAACGAGCAGTCAAGGTTAATCCGGGCAATGCCGAAGCGCATTTGCGGCTGGGTGATCTCCGCTTCTCCCGTGGCCTGTACCAGGAGGCTGTCGAGCAGTATTCCGAATTCCTCAAACTGCGCCCTGCAAGCCCGGATATCCACCTTAAGCTGGCCCGGATTTTTGTAAAAATCAAAGAAACCGGACTAGCTCTTTCTTCGTACAATTCCGTGCTCTCTTACAGCCCGAATGATGGTGACGCCAACAGGGAGATTGCCGCCCTGTACGCTCAAAAAGGAGACAACGAAAAAGCCATTGAGCATTATAAAAAAGCGCTTGCCGTTCATAAGGATGACAACGAGGTGCGTACTGCTCTCATATCCATTTATGTGAAAAACAAGCAGTACGATGAAATAACGGCCTTGCTTAAGGAGGCGGTCGAGATCGGCCCCGATGATCCGCTCAATCACTATAAACTGGGGCTGATTTATGATTTTAAAAAAGAGTATGACAATGCAATTGCTGCGTACAAAAAAGCGATAGAGCTGAAGCCTGATTATGCGAGGGCGCTCAATGCTCTTGGACGGCTGTATATGAAAACCGGACGCCTGAGTGAGGCTAAAGAGACACTAGAAGCGGCCAAAAAAGCAGATCCAACCATGGAAGAAACTGCTGTTTTGCTTAATAACATTCGCGACGAGTTTAACCCTGTACCCCATAAAATCGTTAAAATGAAAAAAGGGAAGAGTCACAAACACAAGAAAAGTTTAAAAAAGACAAAAAAGCGGAAATCCGGTAAGGCTGTTCGTGCAAGGGCCAAAAAAGCCACAAAAAAATAGTGGCTCGCTGACGGAGGCATAGACGTACGAATAATTTCTACATCCCGGCATCCCGCGACTGGAAATATAATGACAGCTCCGAGCAGTACAGATTCCTATTTTCCCTTTGACATCCAGATATCCTTCCATCACTGGCGCTCCCTCGGTTTGGGGACGCTTTCAGACAGCATTAAAGAACGTGGCCTTCCCAGGATACAATTTTTCCGGCAACTAGCTCTCAAACTGAACCACACCCGCCCGCCCGGGTCTGCCGTTGTGCATGCGGGTGAACTCAACCTGTATGCATCTCTTCAGAAAACGTTGCGCTATCTTATCGATGGTGTCGCGCACGCTCCTTCATCCTCCCTTCTGATCAAGGCGCTGGAAGCGGAGGGATTTGACACGTCTGGTGAAAATCTGCGCACGACTGCCCGGCGTTTCGTCGAATTGTTTCCGCCTGCACCGGTTCTACAGGGCGACGCCACGCCGGGTCACTGGCTGGATAACAGTCTGAAAAGTCCACGACACACGCATCAGATACTTCGGGAACTGCTGCTGCTGAGCGTGGCGGCCGCCAACCCGGCTATCGAAAGTTTCCGGGAGCTCGTCGATGATCGGGCTCTGGCCGCGTCGTCCCACTACTCGAACATCATTCAGGCTTTTGGCCGCTCTCTGAAGGAAGGACCGCTACTTGCCGAAAAAGGGTGTACCCTGATCGAAGCCCTCATGGCAGCGATCACTGCTTCTCCCGACTCCCTGGTCGGCCAGGTTGCCTATCTCCGCCAGCAGTGGCAGGATGTCTTGCCACTGGAGTTGCTCCATGATGTGGAGGCCGCTCTTGATATCCTGCAGGAAGAGCAGCGAGAGCGCGGTGGTGGTGGACCGGGACCGGCCCCGGTGCTGGAATTCCGGCCGGCCGCTGCACCATCTGGCAATACTTCCGGCCAATCTGGGACCAATGCTGTATTCCATGGTTTTGATTACCCAGCATATGAGGCATTTTCATCTGATGCCGGCTGGATGTCGCATGTCGTTCTGATGGCCAAGATGGTGTATATCTGGCTCGATCAGCTCAGCCGTACCTACGGGTACCCGATCACCCGCCTCGACCAGGTGCCGGACAGCGAACTTGACCAGATGGCTGCCCGTGGGTTCACGGGGCTCTGGCTGATCGGTCTCTGGGAGCGTTCTCCCGCATCGCAGCGGATCAAGCAGATTTGCGGTAATCCGGAGGCAATTGCTTCGGCCTATTCGTTGTACGACTACGAAGTGGCCGCCGATATTGGCGGCTGGGAAGCACTGGCAAATTTGCGGGAACGTGCCGGCCGTCGTGGTATTCGGATGGCCAGCGATATGGTACCGAATCACACCGGGATCTATTCGCGCTGGGTGATACAGCACCCGGACTGGTTCGTTCAGACCGATTACCCCCCGTTTCCGACCTACCAATTTACCGGTGAAGATCTTTCTCACGACAGCAATGTCTGCATCCAGGTGGAAGATGGTTACTGGAACAAGAGCGATGCCGCCGTAGTATTCAAACATTATGATCGTACCAGTGGCCGCACCCGCTACATCTACCACGGTAATGATGGTACGAGCATCCCATGGAACGATACCGCCCAGCTCAATTATCTGCTCCCCGAACTGCGCGAGGCGGTCATCCAGACCATCTTGCATGTAGCGCGCAATTTCCCGATCATTCGCTTCGATGCTGCCATGACACTGGCCAAGAAGCATTATCAGCGTCTTTGGTTTCCGTTACGCGGCCTTGGCGGAGGTGTTCCGTCCCGTGCTGAACATGGCATGAGTAAGGAGGAATTTGATTCCGTCTTTCCGGTAGAGTTCTGGCGCGAGGTCGTCGACCGCGTGGCGGTTGAAGCGCCCGGCACGCTGCTGCTGGCAGAAGCCTTCTGGATGATGGAGGGGTATTTCGTCAGGACGCTCGGCATGCATCGTGTGTATAACAGCGCCTTTATGAACATGCTTAAAACTGAAGAGAATACCAAATACCGCACAACCATCAAAAATGTGCTGGAATTTAATCACGAGATCCTCAAGCGTTTTGTCAATTTCATGAACAATCCGGATGAAAAAACGGCGGTAGCCCAGTTTGGTTCGCAGGGTAAATATTTTGGCGCGTGTGTATTGCTGGCAACCATGCCCGGTTTACCGATGTTCGGACATGGCCAGATTGAGGGTTTCCACGAGAAATACGGCATGGAATACAAACGTGCCTACTGGGATGAGCAGGTGGACGAAGGGCTGGTACGTGGCCATGAAATGTGGATATTCCCGCTGTTACGCCGCCGCTGGCTCTTCTCGGGATCTGAGAATTTTGTCCTGTATGACTTTCATGCCGGTGATGCAGTTGATGAAAACGTCTTTGCCTATTCCAACCGGGCCGGTGAACACCGGGCGCTGGTACTCTATCATAACCGCCATGCGGTGACCTCCGGCTGGATCAGGGAATCGGCTGCTTTTGCCGATCGCGGTGGTGGTGAAGGGGCTGGCTTGGACAGAACATCTCTTGCCGAAGCACTTGCAGCACCTGATGAGGACGAGTGCTACCTGGCGTTCCGTGATCAAACCGAGGGGCTTGAATATCTCCGTTCAACACGCGAACTGCGCGAACAAGGTCTGTATGTCGAGCTTAAAGAGTATCAGTTCCATGTATTCATGGATTTCCGGGAAATCCGCGATGACCGGGACCGTTCATGGCTGCTGCTGCATACAGAACTGAACGGTTCAGGGGTCACCTCGCTGGAAGATCAGCGCAAACAGTTGCAATATGGCGAATTGAACGCTGCATTTTTCAACATCTTTAAGCTGTTTACGGAGGCAGCACCTCTTCTGGACAATGCACCGTTGGTGCAGGCGGTAGATACGTTTCTTGCGGTAGCCGGTACGGTCGGGCCTGTTGCTACTCGCTCAGTCAAACCTCGCCTATCCGCCGCCAAACCTAAAGTGAAGACTCTCCGGCACAAAAGTAATGCTGTGGAGTTTTTCTCCCGTTTTACGGCGCTTAAAACGCACAGAACGACAGCAAGTGATGCCAGCCTGTTCAAATCCCGGCTGAAGGCCGGTTTTTCAGATCAGGCGGCCGAAATCCTCCTGCTGGCCGTGTTGATTCTCCGAGAGACTTCATTGGATCTGCTCAGCTGCGGGCTTGACTATACTCTGCTGAAGTTTGTCCAGCGGGAGGGAGACCCCGCGTTCGGCAGCCGTACCGTCGAACTGGTGGCGGCGTTGCTAGAGTGGTTGCATGCGCGCGGTCGCGCTGCGGATAAACTTGACCTGAAACTGCTGCAGAGTCTTTTTGAACTCGAAGCATGCCGAAAATATGTATTGATTCATGAAAGCGGCGGGACCGAGTGGTTTAACAAGGAACGCTTTGAGGAACTGGGCGAGTGGATAGCGGTATTGAGTCTGATGGAGCGGTACAAGCTGCCGCTCTCTGCCAGGGTTGTTTCAACGATGATGGGCGAGGCAGAACGCTCTCTGCGCCTGAGCGCCTCGCTGGCTCATGAAGTCGGCTATCGCCGCCACCTGTTTTCTGAACTGCCGGAGAGGGCTTTCCGCCAGCGCGCTACGCAACCACAGAAACACTAGGCTGGTAGCGGGGTCAAGTCAGGTAATCAAGCAGCGACAATTGTGAAACTTTTGCCGTGGCTTGCAGGGAGGCTTGGAAGGCTGTTTGTTGTTGAGTTAGCCCTACAGCCATTTTGGCAAGATCCACGTTCTGCGTATTGCTGTAGACTGTCATCAAGGTATTCCTTGTGTTTTGGTTAAGTTTAGTCATACTGTCGAGTCGCGCCACGCGCGCCGATACATCGCTCTGGGCGGTGTTGATTTGGTTGGCCCCAGCCCCGAGCGCCTGTGCCCCCGCTTGAATACCGGGAACATCGTTAGCAGTTACCGCAGTGATCAGGTCATCGAAGGCTTTGAAGATATCTGTTGCACCATAACTGGGATTCGCTCCGGTGCCTTTGAGAAGTCGGTCCCCGGTTACATTCAACGCCTGCTTAGAGCCCTGAGCTATTTCGACTGAGGATTGGGTACTGTCGCCGGCATAAATATTAAGCGAAGATCCGGCAATTGTGGCGGTAGCAGTTACCGATACCGGCGGAGTAGAGGAGTCAACCAGCGTAAAGGAAGTGGGCACCGTGTTATTAATAGTCCCGATCACGGTGCCGGCAGGGATGCCGGTTCCTGAAACCTGCATGCCGGGCTTCAACCCTGTCACATTGGCATTCAATACTTTCGAGTCACCGCTGGTCAGATCGCCTGATTTGGATATAAATGGTGGCGTAGTGTTACTGGCGCCGCCAAAAATATACTGTTCACCATTTTGCATATTGCCCATATCGACCATCTGTTGTTTTAATGCCTGAAGTTGCGAGACAGCGTTTTGACGCACTGTCGCATCACTGCTGCCGTTGGTTATGGAGGCTACCAGCGTCTTGGCAAGCTGCATGGTGTCTGACATTCCGGTCAGGGCTGTATTGGTGATTTGCTGCAAGGTGGATGCCTTTTGGATATTACTGAGGTACTGGTCACCGGCACTGACCTTGTCGCCAATATCCAACAGCAGCCGGGTATTGATCGGATCGTCACTGGGACGGTTGACGTTGCTCCCTGTAGAGATCAGCTCATTTATTTTATCCAGCTTGGCGCGTCCCTGCTGGATATTATACAGTGAATTATCCGAGGTTATATTGGCTGTAATGCGCATATTAATTATCCCCTTTGTTCTAACGTATCATGGCGATGACCGTATCCATCATCTCGGTTGCGGTGGTAATCAGCTTGGAGGAAGCCTGATAGGAGCGCTGATATTTGATCAGATTGGTTAATTCTTCATCCAGTGAAACGCCGGAATTGGACTCACGCAGTGTTGACAATTGGTTGGTAAAGGCAATATCCTGCGTTTCGGTGCTCTTGGCCGACTGGACATCCAGGCCGACCGAACTCACCAGGCCGGTAAAATAGCTGCCGAAACTTGCTGTATTTCCGGACATGACCTTTTGATTCTGTAGTTGCGCCAGGGCAAGAGCATTGTTGTTATCGCCAAGCAGACCGGCACTGCCCGATGCCGCGATTTTATCCGTGCCGGTGATACCTGTAGGAGGTGGGCCCGGGGAGTAATTAAGAGAAATTGTCGCAGCCGTGGTTCCGGTGAAAAAGTTCCCCCCGGCAGAACCACTCTGGTCGAATCCAAGCTTGTGTTGATCATTTACCGTGGTGGCAATCGTGGATGCCAGCGCATCTACCTTGTCCCGGTAGCCGGGAATAATGGTGTCGCGCAGTGCCACGGTTGCCCCCAACTGACCGGTCGAGGGAGTTGGCGTCGTCACAGCACCGCTGGTATCTGTCAATGAGATGGCAAACTTGGTAGGGGCTGTTTTATCGAGAGAAAATGATCCTGCCGTCGCACCTGTAACCAGAGCCGCACCACCGTCGGCATATGTGACATCCGTCGTGCCATCGCTGTTTTCCGTTGCAGTTATACCAATCTGCTGGGAAAGGTCCCGGATCAGTTGATCTCGCTGGTCCCGGATCTCATTGGCATTGCCGCTCACCAATTCAGTGGTTTTAATCTGTCCGTTGAGCTGGGCGATGTTTTTCAGGGTGGCGTTGATACTATCTGTCAGCGGGACCAGAGAATCATTCTGCGTGTTGATGGAATCCGTGAGGGTTGTACTGACGGCTTTGAAATTGTCCGTCAATATCTGGGTGCGGCTCAACACCGCCTGTCGTTCGGCAGAGCCGGCCGGATTGAGGGTCAAGTCCTGCCAGGCCCCGAAGAAATTGGAAATTGCGGCGCCCAGACCATCATTGCTTACTTCGTTGAAAGTCGGTTCGATCTGCTGCAGCACGGTAGACTTGGTCGTATCGTAACCCTGCGTTGTTTGCGCATTGACCAGCTGTTTTTGCAATAATCCGTCGTAATAGCGCTCCACTGAGGAAATCTTGACACCGGTACCCAAGGGAAAGCCGTTTGCCGTGGTCGGAGGTGCTGATTCCAGAACAACACGTTGGCGTGAGTAACCGGGAGTATTGACATTGGCAATATTCTCGCTGGTTACTTCAGTGGCGACGCTATATATGTTGAGACCATTCTTACCGATCTCCATTGCTGCGCTCAGTCCCATTCATGCCTCCCTGTTGATAATAACCGCACCTGTCGGCCGTTGTTGATAGCCGCCGGAAGCACCGTAGACATTTGATTGGTTTATAACTCGTGATAAAAGGTTAAGCGAGCTGCCTATCGAGGCGGCAAAGCGTTCAGCTATCTCCTTATTGAGTGCAAGTAGCTGTTTTACCTGCCTGGCAATGTTGTTCAGCTGTGCATGCAAATTTGATAGATCACGGTTCCCCTTCAAGTTGAACCTGGCTGCCAGTTCTCCCAAGCTTGTTTTAGGTGGCAATCCTTCTCGTGAAACGGCCTGTTCTATTTCAGTCATAAGAGCCTTTGTATGGGACTCGATTCGCGACGAAACAGTCTCCTTCCGTATGGTTATATCGGCCATAGCAGCAAGATGAATATCGGAAAGCTCGCTCGTTTCCTGTTTCAGCAAGCTATAAAGTTCCTCTAGCATTGACAATTGTAACTCAAGAGCTGTTATCAGACGTTTCATGTATAAATCCAATCTATATGGGAGACTTCGGTTAAAAAACTATTCTTTCGTATTAACAGTACTTACAATCTTTCTGCTTTCTTGTCGAATAATATCTTTTTCAATTATTTTGGCGATCCCCAACCCGCCACCCTGTTTCACCGCGGCATTGGCGTATTCCTGATCCAGCATCGAACGGTAGACTTCGTCGCCGTGGCCGCCACCGGTCAGCGTATCTTTTCCGACGGTTGCGCGCATCGACTTCATCATCATCCCGACGAACAGCGCTTCAAAATCTTGAGAAACTTTTTTGGCCTGCTGTCGCTGTTTTTCGGTCAGCGCCCCACCGTCCTTTGGCAGCGTGCGTTGGAGCAGGCGTGCCTTATCCGCCATGTTTTCGGATGGATCCGGTGCTGTTGTGGTAATGTTTATATCCATGAAGCTCTTATCGTCCTTATCTGCCCGGTAGTTGAGAACTAAATTATGGTAAGCTCGGCTTGCAACGCTCCTGCCGACTTAACCGCCTGAATGATGCTGATCAAGTCGCGTGGAGTGACACCCAGCAAATTCAGCGCCCGTACAACGTCACCGATGCTGGCGCCTTCCTGCAACACCATCAGACGTCGTTTATCCTCGGTAACTTTCAAATCGGTGCGCGGGACAACCTTTGTCTCTCCGGTGGCGCTGAACGGCGCCGGTTGCGATACCTGAGGTGTCTCCTTGATAACCAGCGACAGACTGCCTTGAGTGATTGCCACGGTGGAAATTCGTACGTTTTCTCCCATGACTACCGTGCCGGTGCGCTCGTTCAGCACAACCTTGGCCGGCAGGTCCGGTGTAACTTCAAGCCGCTCCAACGCAGCCACAAATGAAACAGTGTTGGCCGCATAGGCGCCCGGGATCGTCAAGGTTACTGATCCCGGATCGCTGCTGAAGGCAACATCGCTCTTGAACTTGTTATTAATCGCAGTGACAATACGTGAAGCGGTGGTGAAATCAGCGCTATTCAAATTCATATTTAATGTTGACTTGCCTGTCAGAGTGTTGGGAAGTTCCCGCTCTACCAGCGCACCGTTTGGTACCCGTCCGGCGGTCGGGTGGTTTTTCTGGGCTGTGGCACCCTGGCCGCCAAAGGCAAACGAATTGGTCAGGACCGATCCTTGGGCAACAGCATAGACCTGGTTGTCAGCCCCTCTCAGAGGCGCCATCAACAGTGTGCCACCGGCAATACTTTTGGCATCTCCAATAGATGACACAAGAACATCCAGGCGATTGCCCTGTTTTGCAAACGGGGGAAGGTCTGCCGTTACCATGACAGCGGCAACGTTTTTAATTTTGATCTCATTGACGGATGTAGTAATCCCCATCCGTTCAAGCATATTCACGACAGACTGGGTCTGAATCCTGGCTTGGTCGCTGTCCCCGGATCCGTTCAGTCCCACCACCAGGCCATAGCCGATCAGCTGATTATCCCGGACTCCTTCGAAAGTGACAATATCCTTGATACGAATAGCGTGTGCCGAATTTGTAAAGCACAGTATGAATGTACAGAGTATGGCCGTCGTGATGATTTTCATTGTGACACCTTTATTGCAATATATACCGAATAGAAGCAGTTAGAATGGCCAGAGTTTGTCGACGATGTTCATTAACCATCCCGGGCTTTGACGGTCGGATATGATACCCCGCCCGGAATAGCTGATTCGCGCATCGGCAACGTAAATCGAATTTACCGTATTGTTTGGGCCGATATCGCGCGGACGGATGGTCCCCTCAAGCATGATTTCCTGATCTTCATTGTTGACCTTGATGTTGCGCCGTCCCTCAATCATCAGATTGCCGTTGGGCAATACATTGATGATACGCGCCGTGATGGTGGCATTCAAATTTTCCTGCCGCGAGGTTGACCCGGAGCCCTTAAATGATGAATCCACGCTGGCATTGATCAACTTGGAAAGATCGCCGATATTGTTTTTTAACAGGCCGACATTTTCAAGCCCCAGGAAATTGGGAATACCGGCATTGACCGTGGAGCCCCGTGAGGTATCGGTCTTGGCCTCCTTCGAGGCACTTGCCGTTTCGGTGATGACGATCGTAACAATATCACCGCGCCGCCGTGCCTTGAAGTCGTCCGTAAGGCTACCTGAGTTCGCCTGCCAAATGGAACCACTGGTATAGTCGGCTGCCGGCCGCGGCAGTTGCTCGTCAAGTCCGCTGGTCTTGACATCGGTCTTCTGCACAGCACATCCGCCCACTGCTATTGCTACTGCCAGTAATAAAAATCTTTTCATACCTCTTCCTTTTACTGCACCATGATAAACTGGGCGCTCTCGTTAACAACGATATTTTCTGTCAACCGCACTGAAAAATAAAGTTCAGTGTAAAAAATAACGGCTGCCGTAGAGCAGAATGTTTAAAATGCTACCTGAACAGTCGATGCATCAATAACCTTGGCTGGTATTTCCTTAAGAGACGTCAGGTTTTGTACTCTGATGATGTCTCCCTCGGCACCTGAACTGCGGGCTTTGCCGGATACGGAAACCTTCAGCACTTCATTTTCCGCAACAATGGTCACTATCTGCCCGGACTTGATCAGCGGTACCCGTTCAACCTGATCCGTGCGCACCGGTTGATTGGCCCTGATGATCAGGCGCGCTCTTTTCCCGATCACTTCATCAAGTGTTCGGGCTGCAAGTTGGGAATTATAGGTAATCTCCCGTTTTTGCAGAATCACATCGGAAGGCAGGATACTGGCGCCATATTCTATCTCTCGAAGAGCAACAACCGTATCAACCAGTGCCGCCACTTCAATGCGTACAGGAATATTGCGCACCACCTTACCTTTTTGTCGGGCATAGACAGATATACTGACGGTCCCCCATCCTTCCCATTGCTGCGGAGCAACAATCTCGTAGTCGGTGGGCCCTTCCGGGAGCTTCAAGGCGTCAGAGATGGTTATCCGGCGCAGGTGCACGTCCCATCCCATACCTGCAGTGCGGTTTGTAACGAATGCGGCGACTGCCTTACGGACTTCCTGATCCCGATCAGTTGCCGACAGGGCCTGGCGTGGGCAGATGATTAACGCAATGAGGAGAAATAATAAAATATGATGATATAGGCGATTCATGAGGAGTCGGATCCGTTTCTAGCGTTTCAGATTATTGGCTGTCTGCAGCATCTCATCCGAAGTGGTGACCGCCTTGGAGTTGATCTCGTAGGCACGCTGGCCGACAATCATATTGACCATCTCTTCCGCAACGTTAACGTTGCTCATCTCCAGAAGACCCTGGGCGATAGTGCCGGTACCATTCTGTCCCGGAGTACCGGTTGTCGCCGTTCCGGAGGCATCTGTGGGAAGGTAGATATTTTTTCCCTGGCTGGAAAGACCGGACGGGTTGGAAAAAGACGCCAGCTGGATGGTTCCTACAGTGGTAGTGGCGCTTTGTCCTGCCTGCTGGACGGAGACGGTGCCATCGCTGCCGATATTTATCTTGGTGGCATTGCTCGGTATGGTGATCGAAGGAGAAAGAGGGTTGCCATCTGATGTGACAATCTGCCCGTTGCTGTCCCGCTTGAATGCGCCGGCCCTGGAATAGCCGGTGGTGCCGTCAGGGAGTGTAATGGGGAAAAAACCATCCCCTTCAATGGCAACGTCCAATTCGTTGCCGGTCTGGGTAAAATCTCCCGGCGTGAAAATCTTTGTAACAGCAGCCAGGCGACTTCCCAAACCTATCTGGATCCCGGTCGGGACTTGGGTAGTGCTTGTCGCGGGCGAACCGGTCGTTTTCAGGTTCTGGTACATAAGGTCCTGGAAATCGGCCCGGCTTTTCTTGAAACCGGTTGTGTTTACATTGGCAAGGTTGTTGGCGATTACATCAATGCTCTTTTGCTGGCTCTGCATGCCGGACGCAGCGGTCCAGAGTGAACGAATCATAGTGTAGCTCCTTATATAAAGTAGGTGAAATTATTAGACCCTGCCCAGATCATTGGCAGCTTTTGTGGTCATGTCATTAAAACCTGTTATAACCTTTGTACACGCCTCATAATAGCGGTTCGTTTCGATCATTTCCACCATTTCCGAAATGCTTTCGACGTTAGAACCTTCGATATACCCCTGCTGGATCTTGGCTGTGCCTGCCTGAAGAGGAGCCTGCGGGTTTGCCGGCACAAACATGGCGTTACCTTTCTTGGTCAGAGAGTATGGTTTGTTAAAATCCACCACCGCTATTTCACCGGCCGGTGTGCCGTCAACCGTAACGACGCCTTTCGTATCGATTTCCACCTGGCTCCCCTGGATGTTGATTGCAGTCCCGCCGGTGCCCTGTACCGGAAAACCATCCACGGTGACCAGCGTCCCGTCGGCTGAAGTGCGAAAGTTGCCTTGACGGGTGTACGCGGTCCCTTCCGGGGTGGTTACAGCAAAAAAACCCTCGCCGTCAAGCGCCAGATCAAGTGGATTACTACTCTGGCTGATTGGCCCGTTGGCATAGTCTATATAAATATTTTCCTTCTGCAGAATGGGATCAGCGGTTGAACCCAGTGGCACAGCCGGTGGGGTGGCCGTGCCGGCCAGCAAGCTTTCAAATGACATCTGATCCTTTTTATAGCCGGGGGTGTTTATGTTTGCCAGGTTATTGCTGATCAAGTCCATGCGCTGCATGGCGGCGAGACTCCCCGACACGGCTGCGTACATACCACTGTTCATATCAGTTTCTCCTTGTGTTAGTTCCGGTGCAGCCTGAGACGCAAACGCAATCTGACCATCGCCTGACTGATAATCTGTGAAATGCGTGATTCGGTTAGTCCAAGCGCTTCTCCAATCTCCTTGAGATTGAAATCTTCGTTGTAATAAAGCGTTACAGCCAGCCGTTCCTTCTCGGGTAAAGAGTCAATGGCTTGTCCAAGTGCCTCGGCGAGCTGCATGCTCATAACCTGCTGCTGGGGACTCTTTGCTTCGGCTTCACAGAGCACGTCCGCAAGACAGAGCGGGCTGCCGTCATCACCATCCCAGCTGTCATCCAGGCTGATGAAGGTGAATACGTGTACGTCGTCTAGAAGCTCAAAATAGTCGTCAAGGCTGATCTGCAATGCATCGGCCATTTCTTCGCTGGTAGGGTTGCGTCCAAGCAGGTGCTCAAGCTGCCGCAGTTCCCGTTCCACCCGCTTGTACTTGTCACGCATGGAGCGGCTGAGTACATCATATGACCGGAGCTCATCCAGTATCGTCCCCCGGATATGCTGTTCGGCAAAAGTTTTAAAGAGCACCCCCCGTGAGGAGTCAAAACGATCAGCTGCATTTATCAAGCCAATCATGGCTGAACTTGTCAGGTCCTGCAAATCGAGGTGCGGAGGGAGTTTGGCCGAAATTCTGCCGACAAGATAGCGTACCAATGGAATATGCTCCACAATCAACTGTTCACGGTCAGCAGTTTGACATAGATCGGTACCTGGACCGCCCGTCTTGGCCATTGCTTTAGTTCCCTCCCGCACAATCGAGCATTCTTCGGAAAAAAAACTGGATGTTACCTTTAACCCGGCTCTGGCGCTTGTTTTCAATAACCCGTTTTGCCAGCGTGGTAAAGCACTGGGCCGCTTCAGAATCGGGGAAAAGTTCAGTGACGGCTTTTTGACGTTTAACCGCTTCGACGACCTTATCATCTTTGACGACGCAGCCCAGGTAATCCAGCGAGATATCAAGAAAACGGCCGGCTACGTTGGCCAATTTGCGAAAGACCTCCAGCGCCTCTTCACTGTCCTTGGCCATATTGACCAGAACTTTGAAGTGATGTTCGGAATATCGTGTCGCCAGAAGCTTGATAAGGGCATAAACATCGGTAATCGAAGTTGGTTCGGGTGTGACGACGACGAAAATTTCCTGGGCGGCGACGATAAAATACGTGACGTTTTCCGATATGCCCGCCTCGGTATCGACGATCAAAAAGTCGAACTGCTCCTCCAGCATGTCCAGTTCGTCCAGCAGCTTCAATTTTTCATGCTGCCCCAGGCTGGTTAATTCCTGGACACCTGAGCCGGCAGGAATAATTTTGATGCCGGCCGGTCCGTCGATAAGGATATCCATTAACCCTTTTTCGCCGTTCAGAACATGATTGAGGTTGTAGACCGGTGATAGTCCCAGCAGCACATCGAGATTCCCGAGTCCAAGGTCTGCATCGATCAGCAGTACTTTTTTCCCCTGAGCCGAAAGGGCTATAGCGAGGTTGGAGACGACATTGCTCTTGCCGACGCCGCCTTTGCCGCTGGTAACCGAAATAACCCGTATGCCCTGCTGATCGGCCAAGCCGCTGCCTGAAGAGGAATCGGCCTGCTGATTTTTTTTTGCTGTGCGAGCCATTTGGCGGAGAGTATCAGCCTGGTCGCCCGTCCCTGGTACGGTGCTCATTCTGCCCCCTCACGGTAAATCATATCAGCCAGTTTGGCTGGTGTTGCAATTTCAATGTCTTCGGGTACCCGCTGACCGGTTGTAAAATATGCAATCTGCAAATTATCCTTCATCAGCAGGTTGACCATGTTTCCAAAACTTTCACATTCATCTATTTTTGTGAATACAACCTTACTGACCTGAAAAATCCGGAAACGATTCAGAATCTCCTCCAGTTCACGATCCTTGGTGGTTGCTGAAAGGCAGAGATAGACTTCCATCGGAATCTTATCCTCGAGGAAGTGCTTCATCTCATCAAGTTTTTCTTTATCCTTATGGCTGCGTCCGGCGGTATCGATAAAAATCAGATCACAGGCAGAATGTTTTTCGACCGCCTTTTCAAGCTCTTTGGGGGTCGAAGCGACTTCAAGCGGAATTCCCATGATGCGGGAGTAGGTTTTGAGCTGTTCAACCGCCCCCACCCTGAAAATATCCATGGTAATCAGCGCTACTTTGTTGCCTCGATTGAGGGCGTACATGGCGGCCAGCTTGGCGGTTGTCGTGGTTTTGCCAACGCCGGTCGGCCCGACCAGGGCAATAATGCGGGGAGAGTTCTTTTTTAGCTTGAGCGTACCGGCAAACTTGATCAACCGCCCCAGTGTTTCGCCGAGCCGCCCCTTTACTGTCTGGTTGCCGCTTTCCAGCGGCAGCGCGTTGAGTGTATCGACAATCGTTCTGATCAAGCCGGTAGAAACTCCGCTGGCTGCCAGTTCCCTGGCCAGGGGAGAGTCCTCGGGGAGAAGGTCCGCACCCGACTGCCCCGCCCCTGTTGAGGCGCCGGCGTCCATTGCCGGCCATTGAACGTCCTTGGCGTCCCCTTCATGGCTTTTTGCCAGCGTCGCAAGGAGTAACTTTTTAATCTCCTCGAGATCGGAGCGGGGAATGTTTTTAAGGTTTATCCCGCCATCCGCTCTGTCGGCCTCTTCATCAGCAGACTTTGCTTCCACGCGGGATTCCTCTTCCTTGCGTGTAAGCGACTCAACCTTTTCGCGCAGATCCTTCAGCTCTCGCGCCAGAGGGGCCAGCATTGAGCTTTCCATCTCCTCGCGAGCCGTTCTCTCGCGTGGCGGCGCCTCTCGATACACAGCCGGAGCCGGAGAAGGAGCAGTCTGGCGGGGAGCCGATTTGTGAGCAGGGTCGATCGCCGCCGTTACACGGTAGACCTGTTTGCTGAAAAATCCGAGAAAACCGCCAGTGGTCTCTTTTTTTGTCGAGAGAATCATGGCATCAGGCCCGAGTTCAGCTTTCACCATGCGCAGCGCTTCCGGCATGCTCGCCGCTTGAAATGTTTTAACCAGCATGTAAACTTACCACCCCTAGTGACTGGATTTTGACATTCTGAGGTATCTCGTTGTGTGACAGTACTGCCATATGCGGGACAAAGCGCTCAATCAATTTCCTGACGTGACGGCGGATTGATGGAGAAGCCAGAAGCAGCGGCTGGGCACCACTGGCTCCAAATCGTTCGGATACGCTCCGGATAGACGCAATGATCTGCTGGGCTATCGCCGGCTCTATTGCCAGATAGCTCCCTTGATCGGATGGCTGGATCGCATCCGCAATCATATCCTCTATTTCCCGGTCAATCGTTACCAGAAAAAGTGTCTCATCTTCAAGCTTATACTGATCCACGATGAATCTTCCGAGCCCTTGCCGGACAAACTCGGTTAACACATCAGGGTCCTTGGTAAGCGAGGCGTAATCGGCGAGACTTTCCAGAATCGTGCGCATATCGCGTATTGAAACCCCTTCTTTGAGCAGGCTCTTGACGACCCGCAACACCGTTCCCAGGTTCAGCAGATTCGGAATCAGTTCATCAATCACCTTGGGGGCCGTGACAGCAACATTATCCAGCAGTTGCTGCAGTTCCTGCCGGCCAAGCAGTTCATGTGAATAACGCTTGATAATTTCGCTGATATGGGTGGCGACAACGGTGGTGCTGTCTACAATCGTATAGCCGTTGATCTGGGCCTGGTCGCGATCTTCGCTCCGGATCCAGACAGCCGGCAAGCCGAACACCGGCTCTTTGGTCGCCTTGCCGGGCAGGCTGGCTGTTACGGCGCCGGAATCCATGGCCAGATACTGGCCGGTCAACTCACTTCCTCCCACACGTGCACCGCGAATCAGCAAATTGTACTCATACGGTTTGAGCTGCAGGTTGTCGTGAATGTGAATTGGCGGGACGACGAAGCCCATTTTCTGCGCGGTCTGGCGGCGGATAGAACGGATGCGTTCCAGCAATTCACCGTTCTGGGCGGCGTCAACCATTGGCACCAACCCATACCCGACTTCCAGCTCCAGGACATCCAGAGGCCGTATATTCGACGCCTGATCAATCGACTCCTCACCGGCGGTTGCTTCAGTCGTGGCCGATTCTTCAATAACCTCTGCCTTCTCGCGAGCCATCTTGCCAATCAGGAAGGTAACGCCCGACAGCAGTAAAAAAGCAAAATGCGGCAGTCCTGGAATGAGCGCAAACAAAAACATGACACCTGAAGCAACAAAAAAAGCCTTCGGGTAATTCATAAACTGCCCGGTGAGTTCCTGGCCAAAACTGTTCTCATCGGCGGAGCGGGTAACAAGGATGCCGGCTGCCGTGGAAATAACAAGGGCAGGGATCTGGGCGACCAGTCCCTCGCCAATTGTCAGCAGCGTATAGTTTGAAAGGGCGTTCATCAGCGGCATGCCCTGCTGCCAAACCCCGATAATCAAGCCGCCGAAGATATTTATCAGGACAATCATGATTCCTGCAACGGCATCTCCGCGCACAAACTTGCTCGCACCATCCATGGAACCGTAGAAATCGGCCTCGCGGGATATTTTCATGCGCCGCAACTTCGCTTCTTTATCCGTCAGCAGGCCGGCAGAAAGGTCGGCATCAATCGCCATCTGCTTACCCGGCATGGCATCCAGCGTAAAGCGTGCGGCAACCTCGGCAACGCGTCCGGCGCCTTTCGTGATAACCACAAAGTTTATGACAACGAGAATCAGGAACAGCACTGCGCCGACGATGTAATTGCCGCCGACGACGAACTGCCCGAACGCCTTGATTACAGCTCCCGCCGCATCACCTCCCTCACTGCCGTGCAACAGTATCAATCGGGTCGAGGCGATATTCAGCGCCAGCCGGAAGAGGGTTGTGACCAGCAGTACCGAGGGGAAAACTGAAAAATCAAGTGGTTGGACCGTATAAAGACAAATCAGCAGAATGGACAAGGCTATCGTTATGTTGGCGGCCAGAAAGATGTCAAGGATGAACGCCGGGAGAGGAATAATCATCAGCGCCAGGATACCGATCAACCCCACGGCGACATAGATGTCTGAGTTTTTGCGAAAACCGCGTAACTCTATTGCTTCTACGGAACCATTAGCCATAAAAAGGTATCTATCCGCCGCCTTGTTGATCGAAGTATTGAACCACATTTTGTTGCATTTTTCATGCCGCAAGCACCCGTTTTGCCTGGATTTCGTCGCAAAAACGGTTAAGCCGACAGATGCCGGCGTTGTTGCTGTTACAACGGACGAGATGCAGGTTGCCCACAAGTGTCAAATTATTGAAAACGTCAAACTGTTGACTTTGTCCCGCTTGATGGCTGGGCTGTGCATCAAAAAGCATGACAAGGAAAACCATCATATGTGAATAAAGTTGAAAAATACCCTGCAAGATACCACAGAAACCTATTCTCGCATACTAATCAAAAACACCCGCTGAAAAGTGACTATCGAAAGAGTTTCGTTTACTGTTCAGTGGCCGGCAGCGCTGCCCCAGAGTTCTTTTTTTTGAAAGCGACAAAATCCAGGGCGGCAGAGTTCATGCAGTAGCGCAACCCGGTCGGCGGTGGCCCGTCATTGAAAACATGGCCAAGATGTCCGCCACAGCGACGGCACAGCACCTCTGTTCGCCGTGAGAAGAGGCTGTTATCTGCAGCCGTGGTAATATTGTCCGGAGAAATCGGAGCAAAAAAACTCGGCCAGCCTGTGCCGGACTCATATTTGTCTTCCGAACGAAACAGATCCAAGCCGCATCCTGCACAGCGATAGATGCCATGTTCGTGAGAATATGCGTACTTACCCGTGCCGGCCTGCTCGGTACCTTTCTCCCGCAAAATGTGGAACTGCTCGGGCGTTAACTGTTTTTCCCATTCCGCTTCAGTCTTGACAATTTTCTCACTCATGATAAATCCCCTCTTTTCGAACGAATATACTTTTATCGGCCCCCTGTTTTGAGCCAGAGCTGGTGAATCTCCCTTGTTTGCACATCCCAGAATAGTACCGGACAAGACCAGGACTACAGCAATAAAAACCGCATGTACTCTACTGTTTTTCATAATTAACCACCTTTGCAGAGGCAGATGTGTTATGTACGCCCCGTCTCATAGTGATGTTACCGATGATGTCTGCATACTTAACTTTGTAGTCGTCAAGATAGCGTTGGCTCAGATAGATATACCGCATGTCCTTGTCATGAACTGTGAGAGCGCTTTGATTATGCTGGATAACCATTTTGCAAACTCACAAATACAGATCTTGTAGAGGCTGCTTTACACAAGCCAGTTCGGCCGTGACGGGCACGTCAAGCGGGATTATCAGCCCTGGACGATACAGACCGGGGAATCGAAGCGGGAATTTTTGACCAGGTTGGATACACCATGGAGCATCATTTTATCGACCGGAGCATCCGGTCATGGAGCGGTTGAATGAGACTGTTGGCCGAGGTGGTCAGGATGGCCAAGGTCTCGATCTCGCTGCCCAATCTCAGGGATATAAACCAGATGGCTTTGCTTCCTGCCCGACCGATAACGGAGAAATCGGCGTACGGTTCTTTACCGCAAACACCTCAATGCCCGCCTTCGTCTCCAGCGGACAGACATTCTCGCAAATGCCGCAGCCATTGCAGATTTCCTCAACTATATACGGCTCCTTGATTGTTCTGATAAGGCCGTCCAGTCCCATGACCTGCACGTCACGTGAACGGATGGCTTTCTCTGGAATCGGACAATGCTCTTCACAGACAATACAGTCGATTTTGCGGGCAAACGGCAGACAATGGTTTTTATCGAAGACCGCCTTGCCGATCACTTCGCACCGCTTGGTTTCAACAGGAAGAGGCGGAATTGCCCCGGTCGGACAAACCTGGCCACACAGAGTGCAATTATATTCGCAGTATCCCAGTCGGGGGATAAGCAGCGGGGTATATATGCCCTCTAGTCCGGCTTGATATGCCGACGGATACAGGGCATTCTTCAGGCAGACTTTCATACATTCACCACAGCGGACACATTTCTTCAGAAAATCATCTTCACTCCGTACACCAGGTGGACGTAGCAGACGTGACTGCTTTTCAGGATAGCGGAAACGAATCGGTAGCGCCAGCAGCAGACCACCAGCCATCCCGCCCAGAAGCACACGCCGCTCCGGTAACAGCGGACCACACCCCTTCAGTTTCAGAGAAGGACGAAATGAAATCCTTTCATGCGGGCAGCCCTGCAGGCATTCCATACAAAGGATGCACTCTTCCTTGCGCAGCATATTCTTGTCAAAGCTGGTGGGGCACATCTGGCGACTCTGTCCGCAGTCGCCGCACAATACCTGAGGAACTCTGCTGAAGGGGGAAAAGCGCGCCAGCCAACCGAGCAACGTCCCGAGCGGGCAGATATTCCGGCACCAGTTGCGCGTTTCAAACCGCTCCAGTGCGATAATGCCAAGCAAAATGGCTGCCGAAAGGAGCGCCAACGGGTATAGCGTGTCGCGGAACGGCAGCAGATTGTCACGAATAAGGCTGTAAGCAGGTGCAAGAGCATCACGTCGTTCACCGATCATACGGTACAGTCCGACCCATCCTTCTCTGCTCACAAGACCAAGAACCGGGTAAAGCAGAAAAGTCATAGCACGCAGCAGAATGGCAATCGGGTCCAGCAGGCCACTCAGATTGATATTGAACAGCGATGCCGATAGCAGCGGCAGCAGCAGCCAGTATTTAAAATTCCCCTTGAGCGCCTTGATCGGAGTACTCTTGCGGATCTTTGAAGTCACCAGATCGAGGATAGTACCCAGAGGGCAGATCCATCCACAGAAAAAGCGTCCAAGAACCAGCGTCGCCACGGTCATAAGCACGGCTGGAAACAGCAGCCAGCTCCATGACTTTGCGGCAAACAGATAGCTGAACAGCACCAGCGGATCGGCCCTGAAAAAGGAATTAACTGCGGCATTAATATCATCACGGCCACGGTATTCAGTCTGAACGAACAGTATCAGGAACAGAACCAGGAAGATAAGCTGGCAGATGCGGGCAGTGGTTAACTTCATGTCACTACGCCTTTACTACCTTGATCTTGTCCAGATTCATCTCTCCCAGGCCACGCTTGTAAGCGGTAACTGTCACCGGAATATCGGCCGGCCTCATGCCGAATAATGTTGTGGCATAAGCGTCAGCAGCAACAATATCGGTCGAAGCGATCACTTTGTTAAGCACCCTGACATCGGCAATATTACCCCCCTGTGGCCCGTGGGCTGTGAGGATTCGGGTTGCATCGATAATGGTGAGGTGGCTCTTCACATGCGCGTTGACATCCGCCAGGGCTGCATCCAGATTGCGGTGGATGTAACCACGGTTACCACCCATGATCCCCATGACATTTTTCAAGCCGAGCGTCAGCTTTGAAAGCCCGTGATGTTTGGCTACCGGCACATTGATATAAACATTGGCGGAGAGAACTTCGTCGTACAACTCCCATTCTTTCAGAAACGTACCGTTCAAAGTGACTTTCCTGAAGCGCTCCGTTTCAATATGCTTGCACTCGACCCCTTTCATCCCTTTCAAGGCCGCCTCAATTCCGCTGCTAACATAACAGCGGCGAGGATCGTTGCAGGTATTATCAAACACTTTGACTTTTTTAGCCCCTGCAGCCAGGCACTCCTCCACAACCGCCCGTACCACCAGGGGATGGGTATTGGCAGCAAACTTGACTGAGCGGTCCCACCCCATGTTGGGTTTAACAACTACCACATCACCAGGTTTAACAAACCGCTTCATACCGCCTACAGTATTGATGGCTTTTCTGGTTATAGCGGCATAATCGGTACCCTCTGCCACTGCGACCAGCGATTGTTCGCGAGCTGCTAGAACTTCCTTAATCAACGTTGGAGCCAGCAATATAGCGGTTCCAGTGGCTTTTATGAATGTACGTCTGTCCATTCAAACCTCCCTTGATCATTTTTGACATAAATCCGGCTTAAACGTGCACAGCTAAAAAACTAGATTCGATACGGATCAACTATGGTTACGTTGTAGTTTGGATCAGTAATGTTGTCGCTTGCCTGGCAGGCACGATTCGGCCGAAGTAATCGCATTGTCCCACGGCGCAGTGATGGAATTGCAGGAAGCCGGCAATTCATATCCTCCACTGTTATCGCGGTGCGAAACTCGGTGAAATAGGAGAATACTTTCAGCTAACAAGTTCGGAGTGGACAAATCGGCTGAATCTGACAAATGCGTAGGTTTGACCTTTTTACATGCGAAATCCCCTGAAGCAACACGCTTCAGGGGATTTTTCTTATCTTGATTTCTCGGGAGGTGGAGCCGGAACAACTACTATGGAGTCGCCGGTTTTCCCGCGCTCACCAGAAGCCCCGGTATTTCCCGTGGCCCCGCTTGCGCCGCTATGCCCAGAAAATCCTGTCGCACCAGTGGTGCCTGTCGCACCTGGTGCGCCCGGGGCGCCTGCCGGCCCGGGAGTCACGGTAGTTGTTTTTTCGGTTTTTTCGCACGCGCTCAGCGCTAACGCCATGATGAACATCGTTGAAATAATACACGTTAATGTCTTTCTTTCCATAACCTATTACCTCCTTTGAATGAGTCTTTGTGGCTTCCACAAAACAAAAAATCTGAGAGAAGATATCCATGCTATTTTGCCAACCCGGCAGTCTCGGTGAGACCAGTTAGGCTTTCCATCTCATCCTCGCGAATGTGTTGGCATTCTATTCTCTGGGGATGACCCGCTGTGTATCCTTTTACTTTCCATTATTTCACAAAAAAACCGGATGTCAACTCAGCCAGTTTTGTTAAAAAATGAAAAAGTGACTTTTGGTCAGGCTGGTAACACCGATTTAGAGGGTGGAGGATACCCACATGCACTGAGAAATAAATAAAAAAAGAATCGATAATACTCCGTCGGCATGTTGTTTTGACTCAGTCGTGAACTTCTAAAAAAACCACCCGGCTGATCAGTAACTTCATACACCGAAACATTATATCCTAATTGGGCTAATTCATGGGCAGCACTTAATCCGGCTATGCCAGCTCCAAAAATGACTATTGATTTCATTCTATTAAGCCTCTAACTCATCACTTGTCACTTATGTGATCTCTTGAATTTGAAATAAGAGGGTCACTGGTACTTGGCCCGACAGGCTCGCCGGTTCTTGGCTCGACTGGGCCGCCAAAACCTGTCCGCGGGGGAGCGCCGGACCCAGGTCTGTCGCTTACATCATAGTCTGCGTGGGATTCTCCCTTGTAACCGATATCTTCAGCCCCTGTACGCCCCAGTATCTCCTTCCCCTTGTTTTTCCAATCGTTATCGTCGGCGTGGATAGAAAGGAGAATACCCCCCTTCTTGATATGTCCTTCATACAGGTTAGCTTCATACTCGGGAATACCCATGCCGATCAGCACTCCGGCTATCCCGCCGACCAATCCTCCCGCACCGACTCCGGCAAGAGCTGCCATGATGGGGCCTGCTGCAATGAAAGGGCCAATACCAGGGATGGCAAGTAAGCCTATACCCGCCAGCCATCCCAAAGCGCCGCCGATGACCGCACCGGTTCCGGCTCCTGTCGCTGCCCCCTCAGGCGCCTTGGTTTCCCTCTCGATCGCGAATTCTTTGGTTCCCCCGCTCTCTGGCAACAGTACCGAAATGTCCGCGTTGCGAAAGCCT
The DNA here is from genome assembly GCA_019352135.1 of Pseudomonadota bacterium. Taxonomy (GTDB): domain Bacteria; phylum Desulfobacterota; class Desulfuromonadia; order Geobacterales; family Pseudopelobacteraceae; genus JACRCG01. Next base: position 1,969 of record JABBNX010000018.1, on the reverse strand, counting down.
GCATTTTTCAATTCTTCGACCGTCCGTTCAACCATTGTTCGGGTCCGGTAGATCCCATAAACCGCTATATTTTTAGCCATGTCTTAACCTCCACCTGTTTTATTCACGCCTCTTTTGAGGGTACTGTTAATTTCACTCTTGAAGTTACCGTTTTCGGCTATCTTTGCCACAATCCACACTCCCTTGCCCTCCACGATCCACTGCGGTTAATCCATTCAGATTTTCCCAAGGAATTACTATCAAGCATTGTTCCCATCTACTTTCCTTTTTGCAATTTGTCGTTGAACATTTTTGCTCGGAATTGGTTATTTCGTTCCGATGCCTGGTTGTGCTGGGTCATGCAACCGGAGTCGGCAGAATAAGGAGACGCCGGTTGCATGCTCTGCCGCCCTGGCTACTTCCCCACGACCTTCTTGGCCTGGCCGATCTTTCCCTGGAGTTTGCCGGCAATCTTTTCACCGATGCCTTCAGCTTCCAACTCTGGTTTATCGCTTAGTTTCCCGGCGACCTCCTTAACTTTACCCTTCACTTCGTGAAGCTTTCCTTCACCCTTGTCCTTCGTCCCGGGTTTCATGATATTTCCCCCTTTTAGTAAGCGTTTTTTTGTAGAGAATAATTTCGTTACCGCTCCAATAGTATTTATAAGCAAAAAATATTCCAACTCACAACAGACTGAATTAACAAGACTTATTACGTAGCTACCTGCTCGGAAGTTTGATTTTGTAAGCTGGTTAGACACAACTGTAAAATTTAGCTTACAGTGTTTTACGCACCCGTTACAATCCATCCAAAATACATGAGCGAGTCCCCCTAAAATTGATCGTACAGGTTCCCATGACGGGAGCCTGCTCATTCAAATTGCTGCGTATGCTCAGACAGCGTTGTGGTGTTAGGTACAATTCATCTGTAATGCGTTAAGGGCTAAACTTGGCACGAAGGAGCACAGTCAAACATTAGCTTTACTGGGGGGGACTTTTTGGATAGAATGCAGCACCTGAAAATGCCTCATTTCATTTGGTGACAGCAACTTTTGTACAATGACAATAACTATTACAGAGTGACAATAACTTTTAATATTTCACACTAACAAAGGAGTCACATCATGGCTAGTCTTAACAAGGTTATGCTGATCGGAAATCTGGGCAAAGACCCGGAAGTGCGTTTCACCGCATCCGGCCAAGCAGTAGCAAGTTTTTCCCTTGCGACAAGTGAAAAGTTCAAGGGAAAGACGGGAGAATGGGAAGAACGTACTGAGTGGCACAACATCACACTCTGGGGCAAGCTGGCCGAAATAGCCGGTGAGTACCTTTCCAAAGGGAAGACGATCTATGTCGAGGGGCGTCTGCAAACCCGCAAGTGGCAGGACAAGAGCGGTAATGACCGTTACACAACCGATATAGTCGGAGACAAGATGCAGATGCTTTCCGCCAAAGGGGAACGCAGCGGCGGCGACACTTCATCAACTGCCAAAACCGGTGGCGCAACTTACGAAGAGCCGCCGTTCCAGGATGATGATATTCCGTTTTAGCGTAGGTATGATTGGAAAGTGTAAACTACAGGCCGGAAATCCTCTGATTTCCGGCCTGTTCGCGTTTGCAATTCAAAAATCCGTTACGCTCGATTCTGGCAATAAGACAAGTGCTAAAAAATGTAAACAACGGTGCTCTGTACCAGCCTGGGGATCTTAGGATCTGACCGTTAGACGGTCTGAGGGTGTGTACTGAAAACTACTGCCTGGGGTGAGTCAAAATTCAAAGCCGATTGACAGATAGTTCCGTTATTGTTCTTGCAATGAATCACTGCGACATTTTGGTCAGATATCTCATGCAAAGCCCCCATAATCGCTGACCGGCTGACCTTCTCCCCTAAAACTGGACCAACGTATAGGGTAAACATCAGGATTTATATCATAAGTGATGCGCTCGCAAAAAGTTCATGCAGTCACGAATTCAAATTCGGAGGGCAGGTA
>JABBNX010000017.1 GCA_019352135.1 Pseudomonadota bacterium | reverse complement strand
GCCCTGACCTGATGATTAATTACTGGTAAAAGCGAACATTGAAGCAATCGCCCTGGATTTTGACGTGCAGTCGCCACTCCCCTGGCAGGCTGATGCTCTCACGAGGGATCTGGAACTAACCACGCTGATCAACGCGATGGCACAAGACGACGGATTTGTCTTCGAAGTGGCAAAAAAAGTGATCCTTGCAGGCTTCGAAAAAGATCTCGCAACCATCCGGTATCGTCAGGATATTTTACAGGATTGCCTGAATCAGCCAGCTATCATCAGAGAGTTTTACTCACTGGCTGTCGAGGCGGTTGAGCACGCAAAAAGGCAATACGTCAGCTCTCTTTATCGTTACCCTGACTGGGCCCTGCGGCAATCGATCGAACACATGGAAACATTTCTGGGTATGTTCAAGAGGCTGAGGAAGCTTGCCGATTCCCATGCCGCCAGCTTCGTTTCGGAGGGATGGACGGAGTTTTTTACGAGATTACGACTGGAGCTTAACGACGAGTACTTCGTAAATGTTGAATTTCACCTTAAACAGCTGAAATTCCGCAACGGGGTGCTGCTCAGCGCCGAATTGGGCAGGGGTAACAAGGGTAGCCGATATCGCCTCCATCGCTCGCCCGATCAAAACGGTGAGACTTGGTTGATGCGGCTTTGCGCATGGCTGGATTCACTCTTTGACCCGATAACACCATTCTTTGAGCAGTGGACGCAACTCTTCGAACGGCAACCGCCAGCCTGCAGCTTTTCGGTCCATCCAAGAGATGAAGGTGGGGCCAGAGCGCTTGGAGAACTGCGCAATCAAGGTATTTCCCTGGCAGCCAATGCTCTCGCCCAATCAACGGATCACGTGCGCAGTTTTTTCAGCTCACTACTGACGGAACTGGTTTTCTATATTGGTTGTATGAACTTGAACGACCAGCTTGCAGGGAAGGGGGTGCCCATATGCTTTCCATCGCCGGTGGCTAGCGATGGGTACCGGCTGTCGTTTCGCGGTTTATACGATGTCTGTCTGGCGTTGAATATGACCCAACGTGTGGTAGGCAATGAAGTGCACGCTGACAGGAAAGATCTCGTGATTATAACGGGTGCCAACCAGGGGGGGAAATCTACTCTTCTGCGAAGTATCGGTTTGGCTCAATTGATGATGCAGTGCGGGATGTTCGTACCGTCTGATTCGTACTGTTCAAGTATCTGTGACGCCCTTTTTACACATTTCAAACGAGAAGAAGATACCGCCTTGAAAAGCGGGAAGCTCGACGAGGAACTCGGTCGGATGAGTGATATTGTCGATCATATCACACCATATTCCATGATCTTGTTGAATGAATCGTTTGCGGCGACAAACGAGCGAGAGGGCTCGGAAATCGCGAGACAGATCATATCAGCTTTGGTAAGTGAACGGATCAAGGTAATTTGCGTGACCCATCTGTATGAATTGGCGAGGGGGTTCTATGACGGGAATAAGGAGAACTTTTTGTTTTTGCGGGCCGGACGACAGGCAGACGGCAGTCGGACATTCAAATTGATCGAAGGAGAACCGTTGCAAACGAGTTTCGGCAAAGACTTGTACAATAGTGTTTTTGCTGGCGGCGACCTTGCCGCGTGACCTGAGACGAGTTGAACTGAAAGGAAAAACTATGCAAACGGCACCAAAACAATCCTCTCCGATGAAGTTTGTCTTGATGATTGGCGTGCTCAGTTTCTTTGCGGATTTCACCTATGAAGGCTCGCGGAGCATCCTCGGCCCGTACCTCGCTCTCATGTCGGCCAGCGCCACGGCGGTAGGGATTGTCACCGGTTTTGGCGAACTGGCCGGCTACAGCCTGCGCCTTGTTTCGGGCCGCTTGGCCGATTTTACCGGCAAGTTTTGGCCGATCACGATTTTTGGTTATGTCATTCAGATGTTTTCTGTGCCAGCGCTTGCATTGGTGGACAGCTGGCCGGCGGTCGCGGCGCTGATCATCCTCGAACGGGTCGGCAAGGCGATCCGCAACCCCCCGCGTGACGCGATGCTCTCCCACGCCGCCAAGGAGATCGGCTACGGCTGGGCCTTCGGCGTGCACGAATCGCTGGATCAATTCGGCGCTCTGTTCGGTCCGCTGGCCGTGGCCGCAATTTTGGCCCTGCGAGGCGAGTATCGTTTCGCTTTTGCCGCATTGCTTGTGCCTGGTATCATCTGTCTCAGTCTGCTCCTTATTGCCCGCCGTCTCTACCCGCATCCGGAGGAGATGGAAACTGAGCCGCCGAACGTGCAGACAAAAGGATTGCCGCGTATTTTTTGGGTTTACCTGGTGGGGGCGGGCCTGGTGGCGGCGGGATTCGCGGATTTCCCGCTCATAGCCTATCATTTTCAAAAGACCTCGACCGTGTCGCCGCACTGGATTCCCATTGCCTACGCCATTGCCATGGCCGTGAGCGGCACCGGTTCGCTGGTGTTTGGGCGGCTGTTCGACCGGTTTGGAATAGCTATGCTCATTCCGTTAACATTGATCTCCGCGCTGTTTGCGCCGCTGGTGTTTCTCGGCGGCTTTTGGGCCGCCCTGGCCGGTGCCGCAGTATGGGGGCTCGGTATGGGAGTTCATGAATCGATCATTCCTGCTGCCGTTGCGCCGATGGTTCCGCCGCAACGGCGAGCTTCGGCTTATGGACTTTTCACCGCAGGCTACGGTCTGTTCTGGTTTCTGGGGAGTGCCGCCATCGGGTTCCTTTATGACCGGTCAATTCCGGCCGTGATTGGTTTTTGCGTAGTCCTGCAACTCGCGGCCATTCCGGTTTTTTTCGTGGTGCGGCGGCAGTACGGCGTGTTCAGAAGAGCATCCTGAGGGCGTTACGCAATGATTATTGAATAGATTGAGGTGAGCCAGCAGTGGTGGTGAACGTATGATGGTTGAAAAGACAATAGGGGAAAACCCCATTATGGTGAGTGTCGAGCACGTTGACTTGCTCCGTTATGACCGGCAGCGGAAGGAATCGACGATCCTGACGGATATCTCTTTCTTTGCTCGTCAAGGCGAGATTACCGCCATCGTCGGCCCTTCGGGAGGAGGAAAGAGTTCTCTCATCAGGCTCATCAACCGCCTTGAAGACCCGACTACCGGCAAGATTCTCCTGGAGCAAGAGGATATAATGCGCCTCGACCCACTCAAGCTGCGCCAGCGAGTCGCCATGGTATTGCAGAAACCGTTCATGTTCGAGGGAACGGTCCTCGAAAACCTGCAGCGGCCTTTTCTCTTCCGCAACGAGCCGCTGCCGGCTGTCGAGGGCCAAGAGGTGCGTCGCGTCATGGAACTGGTTCGCCTGTCGTCCGACCTCCTGGGCCGGGACGCCCGGACCCTCTCTGTTGGCGAACAACAACGGGTTAATCTCGCCCGCGCCCTGATCACCGAGCCCTCTGTTCTCCTTCTCGACGAGCCTACCAGTGCTCTTGACCGGCCAACCGGCGACCGGCTTGCCGCTACTTTCCGCGAAATCTGCTCGTTGCAGCATCTGAGCGTAATCCTCGTTACCCACGATCTCAGGTTGGCAGGCAAGATTGCCGATCACCTCATCTACCTCGAAGGAGCTCGCATCCATGAAACGGGGCGTCCGAACGATCTCCTGACCAGTCCCGCAAGCTCTGAACTCAGGCGATTTCTTGCCGAGCCCGAGGACAGGGAAGGAGAGAGCCATGCATGACCAGGGTGTGATACACCTGACTCTTATGAATCTGGCGCTGGCCTATGGGCTGATTCTTCTGGCCACGGGTCTTGCATACCTGTTACGGGCCGGAGAGGCGCGGCAGATGTTGTGGGCATCAGTTCGAATGGGTCTACAGCTTCTTGCGGTCGGTTACCTTCTCGATGCTGTCTTCACCATCAACACCCCACTGCCGGTGGTCATGATACTTGTCATCATGGCCGGCTTTTCGTTGCAGGTAATGGGTTCGCGCATTCGCCTCAAGATGCCTGGATTTTACCGCATAATGGGGAGTTCCATTTTTATCGGTTGCAGCGCGGTGACCTTCCTGTTCTGCTCTCTTGTGGTCGGGTATGCCCCTTGGTACGATCCCCGTTACCTTATTCCACTTGCGGGGATGATCATCGGCAATTCAATGAATGGAGCAAGCCTCGCAGCGGAGAGGTTGGCTGCGGAAATCAGGGAAAGGCGGGAAGAGATTGAGACAGCCATATGTCTGGGCGCCACAGCCCGGCAGTCATCTGAAACCGCAGTACGCAACGCCTTCCGTGCCGCGCTCATTCCGACCATTAATACCATGGCGGCCATGGGAATCGTCGCCCTTCCCGGCATGATGACCGGACAGATCCTTTCCGGGACCGCACCGGCGGTCGCAGTACGCTACCAGATCGCCATCATGTGCGCCATCACCGGTGCGGTTGCCATAACGGCATATCTTATACTTCTTCAAGGGTATCGAAGCTATTTTACCTCGGCGCATCAACTGCGGGAACGGCAAGATTGAGAGGGCGGAAGAGGTTTAACAAACGTAAGACCACAATAAAAAGGAGAAATGTATGTCAAGAATAGAAAAAATTGAGGCCATGGAGATTCTCGATTCACGAGGCAACCCGACCCTGAGGGTATCAGTCACGACAGAAAGCGGTATCGTTGGGATCGCCGCGGTTCCTTCTGGTGCGTCCACCGGTGAGCGCGAGGCATGCGAACTGCGCGATGGAGATCCGAAGCGCTTCATGGGCAAGGGAGTCCTAAAGGCGTGTGGCAATGTGGGAGGCGAAATTCAAGACGCGGTGCGGGGAATGGATTGTCGCGATCAGGGGACTATTGATAAGACGATGCTGGAGCTGGACGGAACCAAGAACAAGGAGCAACTCGGCGCCAACGCGATACTTGGGGTTTCGCTTGCAGCTCTGGACGCCGGTGCCCGTTGTTCCGGCCTGCCCCTTTATCGCTATCTGGGTGGAGCAGGTGCCGATCTCCTGCCGGTTCCGATGCTGAATATCCTCAATGGCGGCGCGCATGCCGACAACAACGTAGACTTTCAGGAGTACATGCTTGTACCTGCCGGACTTCCTACGTTTGCCGAGGCGATGCGCTGTGCAGCCGAGGTTTACCAGACCCTGAAGGTTCTCTTGCACAAAAGAGGTCACTCCACTGCAATTGGGGATGAGGGTGGTTTTGCCCCCAACCTTGCGGATAATGAGGAACCGCTCAAACTGATCATTGAGGCGGTGGAGATGGCCGGTTACCGGCCTGGTGAGGATGTTTTTATCGCTATCGATCTGGCTGCGAGCAATTTTTGCAAAGAAGGGCAATACTTCCTGACGTCTCTCGGAGAGTCACTCACACCATACGACCTGATCGGCTACCTGGAACATCTTGTCGCCGCCTATCCGATCATCTGCATAGAGGACGGCCTGGATGAGAATGACTGGGCCGCCTGGCCGGCTCTCCATTCCCGGCTCGGCGGAAAAATTCAAATCACCGCCGACGACCTGACGGTTACTAATACCGAACTCATCAACCGGGGCATCAACGAACACTGTTTCAACTCGGTGCTCATCAAACTGAACCAAATCGGCAGTGTCACAGAAACCCTGGCCGCCATCGAGATGACTCAAAAGGCGGGATTTACCGCTATGATCTCCCACCGGAGTGGAGAGACAGAGGATACCACCATCGCCGACCTTTGCGTAGGGAGGCTGACCGGCATGATCAAGACCGGTGCTCCCTGCCGCTCAGAACGGCTGGCCAAGTACAATCGTTTGCTTCAGATAGAGCGGGAACTTGGCAAGGCGGCCCGTTATGCAGGAAAGGGAGCGTATTGCAGCATTGGAAGGTAGGAAGATCAGTTTTAGTCGATAACGACGTAAGCCCTGAACGAAAGGTTCAAAGATGGAACAGGAAAAGAAATATTTCGGCTTCAGCAAAAACGTTTTCTTCACTGGACTGGTCAGCTTCTTCATGGACGTGAGTACCGAGATGATCTATCCGCTGGTGCCGCTCTTCCTGGCCAACGTGCTGGGGGTCAACAAGTCCATGATCGGCCTTATCGAGGGGATTGCCGAATCGACAGCCAGCCTGCTCAAGGTCTTTTCCGGCTGGTTATCCGACCGGATCGGGCAGCGCAAAAACCTGATGATCGCCGGTTATGCCATATCGACCTTGAGCCGTCCGATCATCGCTCTGGCCGGGGCATGGCAACAAGTCTTGGCTTCACGCTTCGTGGACCGTCTGGGCAAAGGTATTCGCACCGCGCCCAGAGACGCCATCATTGCCGAATCCACGGAAACGACTCATCTGGCCCGTGCCTTCAGTTTTCACCGTTCCATGGATACCATGGGGGCGGTAATCGGCCCTGCAATTGCCCTCATTTTGCTGCAGCTTTACAACAACAACTACAAGCTGGTTTTTTGGCTTTCCATGATACCGGGGGCCATTGCCGTTTTCATCATTGCTCGGTTCATCAAGGAAAAGAAAAGGGCTGCTATTGCCACTGCTGAACGACCCCGCCTCACTCTCAAGCACTTCGACTGGAAGGTTAAATTCTTCATCGTGATAGCAACACTATTCGCCCTCGGCAACTCCAGCGACGCCTTCCTCATTCTGCGAGCTGAACAGGTCGGCATCCCGACGGTCATGATTCCGGCTGTCTACCTGCTGTTCAATTTTGTCTACACGCTGTCATCAATTCCGGCAGGAATAGCAGCGGATAAATACGGCAAGAAGCGGCTCATCCTGTTGGGATTTGTGCTGTTTGCTTGTCTCTACTACGGCTTTGCGGTTGCCAAAAGCAGCGCTGCCATCTGGGTGCTGTTCAGTCTGTATGGAGTGTTTATGGGACTGACCGAGGGAATACAAAAGGCCTTTTTAGCCACCATCATTCCACCTGATTTCAAGGCGACCGCCTTCGGCGTATACGCTACTGCTGTTGGGGTTGCCGCGCTCCCCGCCAGCCTGATCGGCGGGATGCTGTGGGACCGCGTTGCACCGGCGGCAACTTTCTATTTCGGCGCTACGACGGCGACACTCTCGGCCTTTCTCTTCATTGTACTGATTATGTTAATCAGAAATGGTAAAGCAAATATTGCCGATTCCTCCCAGGTTAGAGGTATAAAAGCTAAACTGACGAAACTACACGAAGGAGATCGACATGCTCGAAATTAATATTTCCAGCTTCGGCAAACTGAAATTTGAACATCTCGCCTGTGACTTCACCGGCACCCTTTCTGTGGATGGTCGCCTGTTGCCTGGTGTAGTCGAGCTTATCGACCAGCTTGCCGCTTCGCTGACAATCCATGTTGTCACGGCGGATACTTTTGGTCGGGTATGCGAGGAACTGGCCGGGTGTTCCTGCACGGTGACCGTTTTGACGGGAGAAAATCTTGATGTGCAGAAGGAACAGTACGTTCTGGCCTTAAATGCTGACCGGGTTGTTGCCATAGGTAACGGTGTCAATGACCGACGTATGCTCAAGGTGGCGCGACTGGGAATCACCGTAATTGAAGGAGAAGGATGCGCGATGGATGCCGTGCTTAACGCCGATATCCTTGTACACAGTATCCATGATGGCTTGTCACTGTTGTTAAATCCGCAACGAATCGTCGCGACCCTGAAGGCATAGGTTCCGGCTTACAAGGAGATTGTCTGAGATGAGAAAGTCTTTTTTTATCCTGTTGTTCACCCTGATAGCAGCAACAGCACTTTGTGTACTAACCGATGCAGACATCAGGGCAACAAGCCTCTTTTACCAACCCGGTGTGGGCTTCCCCATTGGGAAATTGCAACCATGGTGGTTTCTGTATCGCTTCGGTGAATACCCGGCGTTTGCCATGGGGGCAGTAGCTCTTTTGCTCGTTATAGCAGGGTTTTTCAAACAATCCCTCGCCCAATTCCGGCGCCAGGCCCTTTTTGTGGCCCTGCTCCTCATCATTGCCCCCGGCATTCTCGCCAATGCCGTATTCAAGGACCACTGGGGCAGGCCTCGTCCACGGGATGTAGATATGTTCGGAGGAAGCATGGCCTTTCACCAGCCCTGGCAACCGGGGCCTGCGCCAAGAAACGCGTCATTTCCTGCCGGACATCCGACGGTTGCCTTTTACCTGTCCGCACCATATTTCATCCTGCGTGGAAAGAAACGTCACCGTCAGGCCCTGCTCTGGCTATGGGGCGGCATCTTGTACGGCTGTGTCATGGGGGTGGCACGTGTCATCCAGGGCGGGCACTTTGTGACGGACGTGATCTGGAGTGCCGGCTTCGTCTACCTGACCGCCATGGTGTTGGCTTCATTACTGCGACTGGATGCCGAGCCACGGGTGACATCGCCGGAAAGGGCGCTATAATTTCAGACGGAAATAGCCGTAAAATAAGTATGGGAGGTTGCGAATGATCTATTCGTCAGAAGTGGAAAGTATGACCTGCGTGGCCAAGGGACCGAACCATGGCCACGCGCCGATCCCGCAGGAAGGGCGCTGGGTTCAGGCCAAGGAGATCAAGGACATTGCCGGTCTTACCCACGGCGTGGGGTGGTGCGCACCACAGCAGGGGGCCTGCCCATCGGCGCTGGTCTTGAAAACTTGGGCAAGGGGTTATGCAGTCAGGTGGGAACCATGTATGGCACGTCAGCTAAAGGCGTCCGCTATCTCGAAATGGCTGAGGGGTACGTCACGCGCCTGGCCCTGGATGACAACGATGAGGTGATCGGCTACGAGTTCGTCCATCTGGGCAGGATGATGGAGATGATTCACAAGGGGACCGACGTCTACGCTATCGTCAAGGGCATCCAGCCTATCTTATCAGGAAAAATACTTCTCCGTCGCTTCAGGTGGCGGAACCGGACGTACCCTGCACCCGGACAACATGGGAGCAGGACCAGCTTCATACGGAATGACTGACACCATGGGTCGGATGCACTCAGACGCCCAATTTGCTGGTTCGTCATCTGTCCCGGCACATGTGGAGATGATGGGCTTCATCGGTATGGGTAACAACCCGATGGTGGGTGCGTCGGTTGCTGTGGCGGTGGCGTTGGAGGGAGCGCTGAAAAAATGACACTGCTGACATTTACGTCTCTGTTTTGCTTTCATAGAATCACTCGCCTGCCTTTTTTTTAATCAGCTGCGATGTGCCACCACGCAATTCCTTCCTGGTTTACGAGCGGCATCATACGGAGTGAGATGATATAACCGACCTGAATAATTCAATTATTAATTTATTTAAGATAGTGGCATGCCCCATGCATTGTCACGAATAACAAAAAAACATCCCAGCAGTACAGGCAAAGGCGCCTCCATTTCTAAAATAAATGGGGCGCCTTTTTATTTTGCCCCGACCCAAAAAATCACTGGCCATAGATTGATGGCCGAAAGGAGCAACACAATGAGACAGATCGCAATTTACGGTAAAGGCGGCATCGGCAAATCGACAACAACACAGAACACGGTAGCCGGTCTGGCTTATCTCGGTAAAAAGGTCATGATCGTCGGCTGCGATCCAAAAGCGGACTCGACCCGATTGATCCTGCATGCCAAGGCACAGAATACGGTTATGGACCTGGTGCGGGAGTTGGGAACAGTTGAGGACCTGGAGCTGGAAGATGTCATGAAGGTCGGCTACGGCGATGTGAAGTGCGTTGAGTCAGGTGGACCTGAGCCGGGTGTCGGTTGCGCCGGGCGAGGCGTTATTACCGCTATTAACTTTTTGGAAGAGAACGGCGCCTATACGCCGGATCTGGATTTCGTTTTTTACGATGTTCTGGGTGACGTTGTCTGCGGCGGTTTCGCCATGCCGATTCGTGAAGGAAAGGCTGAAGAGATCTACATTGTCTGCTCCGGCGAAATGATGGCCATGTATGCCGCCAACAATATTGCCAAGGGTATTCTCAAGTATGCTTCCTCCGGAAAGGTCCGTTTGGCTGGCCTGATCTGTAATGCCCGTAAGACTGACATGGAGTTTGAGCTGGTCAGTGCCCTGGCAGCAAAGCTCAGCACCCAGATGATCCATTTCGTTCCGCGTGACAATCAGGTTCAGCGTGCGGAAATGCGCAGGATGACGGTTATCGAATATTCGCCGGAACATCCGCAGGCCCAGGAATACCGGGATCTTGCAGAGAAGATCCTTAACAACAAGATGCTGGTCGTACCGACCCCGCTGGAGATGGAAGAGCTGGAAGACCTGCTGATGGAGTTCGGCGTTATGGAAGCAGAGGACGAGAGCGTAGTGGGAGTAGCAGAGGCAGCAGCATAAAAAACTATTAAACACGGAGGCACAGAGTTCACAGAGAAAGCATAAAGAAAAAAGAGTTTGATCTTCTCTCTGCCTCAGTGCCTCTGTGTTAAAAGCGAGGTTTCCCATGTCAGATAAAATAAAAAAAGTTGAAGGCATTACTAAGGAATCAACCCAGGCCATGATCGACAAGTCCCTGGCGGTGTATCCCGAAAAGGGGAGAAAGAAGCGTGCACCGCATCTGGCTCCCAACGACCAGAGTTCAGAAAGCGCCTGTGTCAAGTCGAACAAGAAAACAGTTCCAGGTGTCATGAGCGCCCGTGGCTGTGCCTATGCGGGAGCCAAAGGGGTTGTCTGGGGTCCGATCCGCGATATGGTCCACGTTTCCCATGGCCCGGTCGGCTGCGGCTGGTACTCCTGGGGTACGCGCCGTAATCTGGTCACCGGCACCACCGGCGTTGATAAATTCGACATGCAGTTCACCTCCGATTTTCAGGAAAAGGACATCGTCTACGGAGGCGACAAAAAACTGGCCGTTCTGCTCAGAGAGGCAAAAGATCTCTTCCCGCTGGCCAAGGGTATCTCGGTTCTTTCCGAATGCCCTGTCGGTCTGATCGGTGACGACATCAACTCCGTGGCCAAGGCCTCTGCCAAGGAACTGGACATTCCGATCATTCCCTGTAACTGCGAAGGTTTCCGCGGCGTGTCCCAGTCGCTCGGCCATCATATCTCCAATGACACCATCCGCGATTACATCATTGGGACCCGCGAGTTTGCCGAACCTTCCAGCCCCTATGACATCGCCCTTATCGGCGAATACAATATCGGCGGCGATGCCTGGTCGACCAAGCCGCTTCTTGAAGAATGCGGCCTGAACGTCAAGGCTGTCTGGACCGGCGACGGCGAGATAGAGAAGATCGCCGCCACTCATACGGTTAAGCTCAACGTTATACACTGCTACCGTTCCATGAACTATATGTGCAAAGTCATGGAAGAGAAGTACGGCATCCCCTGGATCGAACTCAACTTCTTCGGCCCTACCAAGATCAGGGAGAGTCTGCGCAAGCTTGCCGAACTATTCGACGACTCCATCAAGGAGAAGGTTGAGGCGGTTATCGCCAAGTACGACCCACAGATGCAGGCCGTGGTCGAACAGTACCGGCCGCGCCTGGAAGGGAAAACGGTGATGCTTTATGTCGGAGGTCTGCGTCCCCGCCATACCATCAACGCTTACGAAGACCTGGGAATGACCTGTGTTGGTTCCGGCTACGAATTCGCCCACGGCGATGACTATGACCGCACCGCCCCGGAAATGCCCGATGCCACGGTGGTGTACGATGACGTCACCGAGCTGGAGTTTGAAGAGTTTGCTGATGCCCTGAAGCCGGACCTTGTCGGCAGCGGAATCAAGGAGAAGTACCTGTTCCAGAAGATGGGAATACCGTTCAGGCAGATGCACAGCTGGGATTATTCCGGTCCTTACCACGGCTACAAGGGATTCCCGATCTTTGCCCGCGATATCGACATGGCGATCAACAGCCCGACATGGGAACTGGTAAAGGCGCCGTTTTAGCAAGGTAGAAGTTGTTTCGTGTATGAGGGTGAGTAAGTAATCAGGGCCACGGTCAAGGGGCAGGAAAGCCCCGGTCCGTGGCCCTGACCTCTTTTACCGCATCACCCCAGCAAAAACTCCAGATCATCCCGCGTCAGCCCTGCACCGCCACCGTCCGCTCCATCATCCAGAATAGTTTTATACAACGTGGTTTTCTGCGCTTTCAAAGCCATCATCTTTTCCTCAATCGTATGACGCATAATCAAGCGCGTGATGGTGACCTGTCCCGTCTGGCCGATACGGTGGGCACGGTCGGACGCCTGGTTTTCAACCGCCGGGTTCCACCAGGGGTCCATATGATACACATAGGTGGCGCGGGTCAGGTTCAGCCCCTTGCCGCCTGCCTTGAGGCTGATCAGAAACACGGATGGCGCCGCTGAATTCTGAAAGGTCTGCACAAGTTTTTTGCGTTGGGGAACCGGCGTCGAGCCGTCCAGACGCAGACAGGTGAACCCCTGCTCCAGCAGCCCCTTTTCAATGATGTCAAGGTAGCCGGTGAATTGGGAAAATACGAGGGCACTGTGTCCTTCATCACGCAGTTCGGCCAGTTGTTCCGTCAAAAATTCCAGCTTTGGCGAGGAATCGCTGGCTCCGGGTGAGGCGAGAGCGGGGGCGAGGCAGATCTGCCGCAGGCGCAGAATAGCGGTCAAGGCAATGATTCTGGCCTGACCGGGAGCATGGTTTTCGTAGGCTTCCTTGACCTGGCCGCGTACTTCCTCAACGGTTCGCTGGTAAAAGATTCTCTGTTTCGTCGTCAGCTCCAGCGGGATATCCATCTCGATCTTTGGCGGCAGTTCATTGGCAATCAGTTGTTTTGTCCGCCGCAGCACAAAGGGGCGGGTGCGGCCGATCAGTCGCGCCGTGCCAGCGGGGCCATCCTTATTGAGTTTGCGGCTGAACTCTTCGCGTGTCCCGAGCAATCCCGGCAGGCAGAGATCCATGATGGCGAAGTATTCTCCCAGATGGTTTTCCACCGGCGTTCCGGTCAACGCCAGCGTAAAAGCGCCCCGCAGCTTGCGGACGGCATTTGTTGTGGCGGCGTGCAGATTTTTTACCACCTGGGTTTCGTCGAAAATAAGGACATTGAAACGGTGCTCGGCCAGCAGATCGCAGTCGCGCTGGACTATGCCGTAGCTGGTGATGATGATGTCGTAATTGACAAATTCAGCGCTGCTCCGTCCCGCGCCGCTGTATATCATGACCCAGGCGTCCGGGAGAAAACGGGTCAGTTCCGCTTCCCAGTTAAAGAGCAGCGACGGGGGGGCAACCACCAGGTGCGGCGCCCCTGGTGCGGCGGTTGAAGCAAGCTCGCCGGAAAGGATCCCGGCCAGCAGCGTGATCCCCTGCACTGTTTTACCCAGGCCCATGTCGTCAGCCAGGCAGGCGCCGAATCGGTGTTCGTACAGAAAGGCGAGCCAGTGCCAGGCATCGACCTGATAATGGCGCAGGGTTGCGTTGAGATTTTCCGGCACCATCCGCGCCGGTATTGATGAAAAATTAAGCAGGCTTTCCACTATCCGGGCATCATCCGGCGCCAGCCTGACCTCGACCCCGTGGCTGCGCAGCTGCAGCCAATCAAGAATCTGCAGGCGCGGTACGCGCACCAGATCCAGTTCGCCCTTTTTCTTTTTTTTGCCTGACGGCAGAGTGCCGGCAAACATTGCCAGTACCTGGGCGTTGATGTCATCCAGCAGAAGCAACCTGCCGCCGCGCTGCAAAATGGCATTGCCGTCCAGCAGGCCACGCAGCTCTTCCCCGGTCACCATCTCGCCATTGCAGCGGATTTCCGGTTTCAATTCAAACCAGTCCTGGCTGCTGTGGGTGGCATCGAGAGAAAATTCCCATGCTGCCGCTGCAAGAGGTTCGCTGCCGATCCGCAGGGCAAATCCCTCTGCCTGCAGGCGTGCCGTCAGCCGCGGCAACTCCTTCAGCAGTTTGGCAGTGGCAATCTCTATTTTCACCGGTACAAAGGCGTCGACAAAGGATTCAAGCCCGAAAATTTCGTACAGAATCTGTATCAGTCTTACCTGGCTGCGGAGGTCATCCTCTAAAAAGTGCCAGCCGGAGGGAGATGCCGTAGCGATAATCAGTTGTTTTTCCCATGATGCGGCCAGCTGGGTGATCAGCAGTTTGGCCTCCCGCCGTACGTCCCTTTTTAGAAAATCGGAGGAGCCGGTCACGGAGCGGAATATCGTGTTCCGTGCGGCGGTCTTGGTCTCGTCCAGCAGCGCAAATGCGGCCTCGACCACCGCCCGTACGCGCTTTCTGGTCTTCATCGGCTGCGAGAGCCGTGAGCGGAGAGCGGGGTTGAACAGCCAGAAGGACGAAGGGGAGAAGGGGAACGTCTCGTTTTTGTACTGACTGACCGGCTCCATGGAGGTTGTGGTACCGGTCAGTCCCTGCGGAATATCCAGCAGGTATGTCTGGGTGCTGGCTGGATATTCATGACAGAGAACGCCATTCAGGTAAAAGTAGCAATGCGTGTCCGGATTATTGATTGTTTCCGGCGGCAGTCGGATGGCGGCGCTGTTAAAGAGCTCCAGAGGCGCGATGACAGTATGGCGCAGGTTGCGGAGTCCCGGTGTGGCAGGCAATGTCTCCAGAACCTCGTCATCATCCCACGTATCGTCCCATTCTTCACCATTCCATTTTTCGTCATCAAGGTCATCCTGCGCTCCATCCAGTTGCTCGAAGATGGCCTCCCATTTTTGCCAGGCATCAGTATCGGTAACCGGGACGATAACACCGGCAGTATTATCGAACAACATCTGCCCATGCACAAATGCGTTTGCCGGGAGTGGTGCGCCGTTCGCATAGGAGCGGGAGATGTGGACTTCATTGCCCCGGATATCGAACGTAATCCCGGCGGTGCAGGGGTGGTCGCCATGATAGGCAAGTGTCGTTTCGTGGCCATCTCCATCGCGAAAAATGATCGGAAAGGCGCCGCCGGTCATCTGGTGAAACATCTTGAAATATCGCTGGGTGGATTCATAAAAATAATGCGACACGAGAAAACGGGACAGGTCGGGCGGCAGGCCATGCGAGGCCCAGCCATATACCGTTTCGTCGCCCCGCTTGATAGCGCCGCGGATGCTGTTGCCATGGCCGCTCTGCTCGAGCAGCAGCCGATATTTCGTGCTTTTTTTCAGAGGAGGTGCCGGGGATTGAGTCATGGTCTCTTCCTGTTCAAGTTGTTTCCGTCTCCCGCACGCGGTGGTGGTCATTCTTTACATGATAATAATGCACGGCGCATTTGACAACCGCTAACACCCGCGAAGAAAAGATAGGTACCCGCGACACCAAAAGTGCCATTTTGCCGGTGTGCTGCAGGGGGTGCGGGGATGATGACGCCTATGAATCCACCCGCTACACGGAAAATCATGCCATAAGCGGTGCATAAAAAAACGGCATAAATTCTGTTTTATGCAATGCAGTGTACGCAATAAAAACGTAACTGGCTTATATTGCATATAAATATATTAATAGCGGTTTTAGGCACACCTCATGCAAATACGCTGACACAAGCAGTTTTATATTCCAATAAATCAGCACGGCAACGGCGCCCATATACTCTTCATAGTAAGAGGTACGGGCGCCGTTAGCATTTCTGCAAAGGAGAATAGCATGTCAAACTTACTGGGACTCGAAGTCAAGAAGATTGTTGAGACCCCGCCGGAAGAGGTGGAACGGGTCAAGAACTGGATCAACACTGAAGAGTACAAAGAAAAGAACTTCGCCCGTCAGGCGCTGGTAATAACACCGGCCCACGCCTGCCAGCCTCTGGGCGCCGAGTTGGCCGCCCACGGTTTTGAGGGGACTCTTCCCTTTGTGCATGGCTCGCAGGGGTGTACTTCCTACTTCCGCTCCACATTCAACCGCCATTACCGTGAACCTGCTCCGGCAGCTTCTTCGGCCATGAGTGAGGACGGCGCCGTGTTCGGTGGTCAGAACAATCTGCATGAGGGGCTTGAAAATGCTGTTGCCCTGTATAAACCGAAAATGATTGCGGTATTCACCTCCTGCATGCCGGAGGTAATCGGTGACGACCTGACCGCCTTTATCAGGAATGCCAAACAGAAGGGGTGCGTACCCAACGAGCTGCCGACCCCCTATGCCAACACTCCAAGTTTCAACGGGTGTCATATCCATGGCTACGACTCCATGCTGGTATCGATACTTCAGACCTTGACCGAAGGGAAACAGATAGAGGGACGCTGCACCGGCAAACTCAACCTGCTGGCCGGCTGCGATTTCAACACCGGCAACTATCGTGAGTACAAGCGGATACTGAAGGAATTCGGTATACCCTACACCTTGCTGGCCGATATCTCCGAGACATTCGATTCGCCACTTGACGGAAACTATCGCATCTATCCCGGCGGCACCAAGTTGGATGATGCGGCTGATTCAATCAACGGCAAGGCGACCATTGCTTTGGGGTCATATTCAACCGCCAAGACTTACGGCTGGATCAAGGATACCTATTCGGGCAAACATGTTTCAATGCCGGTGCCGTTCGGGATCGCCAAGACAGATGCCTTCCTGATGAAGATATCGGAACTTTTTGGCAAGCCGATCCCTGACTCCCTTAAGGCCGAGCGCGGCCGGGCTGTTGACCTCATGACCGATGCCCATCAGTATATCCACGGCAAAAAGTTTGCCGTCTACGGCGATCCGGATTATCTCCTCGGATACGTCTCCTTTCTGCTGGAGATGGGAGCTATTCCCTACCACATTCTCTGCTCCAAGGGGACCAAGAAGCTGGAAAAGGAGATTCAGGCGCTGCTTGACGCTTCCCTGTACGGCAAAGAAGGGAAAATATACATCAACAAGGATCTCTGGCACATGCACAGCCTGCTGATGACTGACCCGGTCGATGCCATGATAGGCGACACCCACGGAAAATTTCAGGCGAGAACCGCTAAGATTCCACTGTTCCGTTTCGGCTTCCCGGTCTTCGATCGGGTCAACCTGCATCGTGTTCCGCTCATCGGCTATCAGGGCGTTATCAATATGCTCTCCACGATCTGCAACAAGTTTATCGACATTACGGATGATACCTGTGACAACGAGCATTTCGAGATGATGCGCTAATTACAACCCATTTCAGGTCAGGCAATAAAAACAGGCCGGGAGGAAGTTCCTCCCGGCCTGTTTGCGTCGGCCTCAACTATGGTATGGACAGTTTTGTCAGATCTGTTCGAAATATGCCTGGGGATGTTTGCAAACCGGACACATCTTGGGGGCTTCCTTGCCTTCATGGATATGGCCGCAGTTCATGCATTTCCAGCTGACCTTTTCACTCTTGGAGAAGATGGCCCCTGCTTCCAGCTCTTCCAGCAATCTCTGGTATCGCTCCTGGTGATGTTTTTCTATCTTGCCGATGGATTCAAAGAGGAAGGCGATTTCAGCAAAGCCCTCTTCTTTTGCCTCTTTTGCCATGCGCGGGTACATGTCGGTAAATTCCTCGGCTTCACCGGCTGCGGCCGCTCTCAGGTTGTCGGCGGTTGAACCGATGCCGGAGAGGTGCTTGAAATGAAGCTTGGCATGCTCCTTTTCATTTTCGGCGGTTTCCAGGAAAATAGCGGCGATTTTTTCGTACCCTTCCTTTTTTGCCACCGATGCAAAGTAGGTGTACTTGTTGCGCGCCTGGGATTCCCCGGCAAATGCGTCCTTCAGGTTCTGCTCCGTTTTTGATCCTTTGATTTCAGCCATGCGGTATTCCTCCCGTAGATGATTTCGATAGGTAAAGTTATACCCGAGCGGAGTGTTGGTTGTAAAGGAGACACTGCGGACTTTATCCGATGAAAAGACTCCGCTTTCACCTGCTGGTGCAGAAAGGGACTGGATGCCGTGTTTCATTGTACCGCTTGAGGAGATCAGGGATAACGGCTTCAATCCCAACATTCCCTCTTACGGTATTGAAATAGTCTCAACTTACTGTTAAACAAATACCTCGTCCCCCGCCAATACCCGATTTAAAGGTATAGTATGTCAACCAATCAATCAGAAGAGCAAATTCTATCATTCCTTGACACGATCACCGCTCTGCACCCGGCAGAACGTGCCGCACTTGCCATGCTGGCCGTTATGTATGCACCGGTTGCCCGCAGCCCATTTGCCCTGTGCCTTCAAAGCGCTGAAATACAGAGTACACAGGGCAAGACCATGAACCCAGCTCTTGTAATCCCGCTCATGGAAAAACTTGTCGGCAGCAATCTTGTGGTTGAAATCAGCGGCGCCTATCGCTGCAATCCGCTGCTATCGCATTTTCTTACGCGTCAGACTCAAAAGGCTGGGCATTTTGAACGCTATGCACAAGCGGTGCAGGAGAATCTTAAGCCCACAATATCGTACGGTTCTACGTACTACCGCTCGTTTGCACTCGCTGTGCAGGATCTTCGAATCGCCCTGTATCGCGGCAATTATGCCGACGTCACTCGGCGGCTTTCCATCTGTTGGAATAACTATTCGTGGGAAGTCAGCAATAATCATCCTTTTTCGCTGGTATGCCCTGAACCGCTGGACAGTGAATGGATCAAGGAGATGCCGGGACCTCTCCAGGCCGATATTCTTTCGTTTCATCTCGAACAATCACTGCTGAAGCTCCATCCGTCTGACGCCGCTTTCGGATTGCTCGAAGAACTCATAACCTCTGGCAGGGAACCGTCTCTCAAAACCTTGAAGTTCTACCTGACACAGCTGCTGTTGCGCGGGCAGATCAACAAGGTAACGCAGATCCTGAAGAGCAGTGAAACGCTGCCTGTGGATGACCTGCGCGGCTGGCTGGCGGTGCTGCAGGGAGATGATGATCTGGCTATCGCCCATTTTGAGAGTGGCATGGCAGCGCTGAAAAAAGAGAGCGGCAAGCGCAAGGTCTTTTTCCGGGACCTACCCGGCCTGTTTTACCTGCTGGCGCTTATTCGCAGCGGCCTGCCGCAGCAGCTGCAGGCGGCGGTCGAACTGGGTGAATGGGTGATCAAACAGCGAAACCACCCGCAGCAGTTTGTGATCTGGATGTTGCACCAGTACGCTGAGGTGAAACTGGGGAAAAACAGTGCGAAACAAGACCTTATCCAACTCTGCAACCGCGAACAAAAACTGGGGCCGATGTCGCAGCTGTTTCATTCGCTGATCGGTCACTGGATGCCGGAAACCGTTGCGACACCACATCTGAAGGCGTTGGAGCGCATCCGTACCGAGTCGACAAAAAGCGGCTACTTCTGGCTTGGCGCAGAAGCGGCGTTCCTGGGCAAAAGGATCAATCCGGACGGCCGGGACATGACCGCCGTGGGCGTGCAGCTGTTTCAAATCGGAGGGCTGGTCAGTATCAGCGAAAAAGCCGATAGCGCCGACAACTGGGAACGTTCGCTCAAGGCGCTCATGTCGTTGGGGGGCGCCGCTCCGATGGCGGCAAAAGAAGGTGTGGTAAAGGCGACCCGCATCATCTGGATGCTCTCCGGTAACGAAACGTACGTCGATATTCAGCCGATCGAGCAGAAGCAGAGCGGCAAGGGGTGGAGTACCGGCCGTAACGCGGCGCTGAAGCGCCTGAAAGAGGATGGCGTCAAGCTGGACTTCCTGTCGCCCCAGGACCGGGAGATCGTGGCGTGCATAAAAAAGAACCGCAGCGGCTATGGATATTACGGCAAGGAGGTGTACGAATTCGACACGGTGCGGGCGATCAGGGCCATGGCCGGGCATCCGCTGGTCTTTAACGCCGTGCATGATGCTGAACAGATCAGCGTGGCGAAAGGTGAATTCGCCCTGGAGGTCAAGCGGGTTAAGGGCAATCTCTGCATCACGTTGAAACCTTCGATCAACGTCGAGAATTATGCATTTTTCCGTTGGGAAGGGACGAGCCGTCTGCTGTTGTTCGAGCCGACGGCGGATCAGCGGCGCATCGCCCGCATCATCGGCGCTAAACTGACCGTGCCACAGGTCGGTGAAGCGCAGGTGATGGCGGCAATCACGGCGGTTTCGCCGCACGTTATCATCCATTCCGACGTGGCCGGCGAGAATGGCGCAGCCGCTGTTGTTGAACCGGACAGCCGCCTGCAGATCCTGCTCCGTCCCAACAGCGGCGGCCTGGTGATGGAGATCGTCCTGCTGCCGCTCGGTGAGGGAGGCCCCCGTTTCATCCCCGGTCGCGGCGGTGCGACGGTGATCGCCGATGTGAAGGGTAAAAAACTGCAGACGAGCAGGCAGTTGGCGAGTGAGAAAGAGCATTTTACCCGGCTGGTGGACGCCTGTCCGGCGTTGGAACTGTCTGAAATACGGGACGGGATCTGGCGATTTGAAGATCCGGAAGCATCCCTGGAACTGCTTGAAGAGCTGAGGGCAGTTGTCGCCGGCCAAACAGAGCGCTACTGCATCAACTGGCCGGAAGGGGAGAGCTTCAAGCTGCGGGGAAAAGCCGAATGGCCGAAGATGAAGCTGTCGGTCAACTCCGGCAAGGAGTGGTTTACTCTGAGCGGCGAAGTTGCCGTTTCCGATGATGAAGTCATGTCGCTGCAACGTTTGATGGAGCTGGTGGATGGCGAAACGGGGCGCTTCATCCGCCTGGCCGACGGTGATTTCTTGGCCCTGACGGAAGAGTTCCGCCGCAAGCTGCAGGATCTGCGGCGACTGGTGGAGAAGAACGGCCGTTTCACCCCGCTGATCGCGCCGCTGGTGGAAGAGACCTTGCAGGGGGCCGCCGGAGTGAAGGGGGACAAACAGTGGAAGGCCGATATGGACCGCTTCAAAACATCTCAGGAGCTTGTCCCCGTGCTTCCGCCGACGCTGCAGGCCGAGCTGCGTGAGTATCAGCGGGAAGGCTTCGACTGGCTCTGCCGTCTGGCAGAGTGGGGAGTGGGAGCCTGCCTCGCAGATGACATGGGCCTGGGGAAAACGCTGCAAGCGTTGGCGCTGCTGCTGACGCGGGCCGCCGCCGGTCCGGCGCTGGTGCTGGCTCCTACTTCGGTCTGTTTTAACTGGGAGAGTGAAGCGCGCCGCTTTGCGCCAACGCTCAATCCGCGTATCTTCGGTGGCGGCAACCGTGCGGAGTTCATCGCCTCGTTGGCGCCGTTCGACCTGGTGATCTGTAGCTATACCCTGTTTCAGCAGGAAGCCGACCTGCTTACCGGCGTGCAGTGGGAAACCGCCGTGCTGGACGAAGCCCAGGCGATCAAGAACATGACCACCAAACGCTCCCAGGCCGCCATGCAAATAAAAGCCGGGTTCCGCCTCGCCACCAGCGGCACCCCGGTGGAAAACCGGCTGGATGAACTCTGGAACCTGTTCCGTTTCCTCAACCCCGGCCTGCTCGGCTCCCACACCAGTTTCAGCACACGCTTCGCCATCCAGATCGAAAAACATGGCAGCAAACCTGCCCGCACCCTGCTGAAACGGCTGATCCGCCCCTTCATCCTGCGCCGCACCAAGAACCAGGTGCTGGAGGAGTTGCCGCCACGCACCGATATCCTGCACCTGGTCGAACTATCCCGTGAGGAAGCAGTTTTTTACGAGGCGCTCCGGCGCACGGCGGTCGAGAATCTCTCCGGTGCTGAAAACTCACCCCCCGGAGAGAAGCAGATCCGCATCCTGGCCGAGATCATGCGTCTGCGCCGCGCCTGCTGCAACCCGCAGCTGGTGATGTCGGGGAGCGAGATACCGAGCGCCAAGCTGGCGGCGTTTCATGACATTGTCGCGGAGTTGCGCGAGGGTGGGCACCGGGCGCTGGTCTTCAGCCAGTTCGTCGATCACCTCTCGATTCTGCGCCGCGACCTTGATGCCGAAGGAATCAGCTATCAGTACCTCGACGGTTCGACCCCGCAGAAAGAGCGGCAGGGTCGGGTCGCCGCCTTCCAGTCCGGCGAGGGGGAGCTGTTCCTCATCAGCCTCAAGGCGGGGGGAGTCGGCCTCAATCTGACCGCCGCCGATTACGTCATCCATATGGACCCGTGGTGGAATCCGGCGGTGGAGGATCAGGCCTCTGACCGCGCCCACCGCATCGGCCAGAGCCGTCCGGTCACGGTCTACCGCCTGGTGGCGGCCAACACCATCGAAGAGAAGATCGTCGCCCTGCACCACCAGAAGCGCGACCTGGCTGATTCATTGCTGGAGGGGACCGAGACATCGGCGCGGGTCTCAGCGGAGGATTTGATGGCGCTGTTGCGGGATGCGGGGGAATAGCGGCCTCAAGACTCTATATCACTATAGTTCTGGAAGTGACCGTTTTAACCGCTTCTGGCGCGGCGTGCCACCCAAGTCAAAGGCTGACTGGGCCTTCATCAGCCACATGGTTGAATCGGCTCTGGAAAAGGAAGGGCGGGTTTCGGTTGTCGTCCCGCACGGCGTGCTGTTCCGTGGTTCTGCCGAGGGGCGTATCCGCTGGTATTGACGGACATGAACCATATTGCTGATCTCAGCAAAATGGTCTGATAAAGGGTGGATGACCATTTCGTGGGGAGGCACGAGATGGTACTCACCAAATTGGCGTGGAATAATAGAACGTTTTATCTCTGCATAATCTGAAGATATGGAGAAAGCCGATGACAGCAAAGAAAGTTATGATCCGCAACAGCACGGCTGAGTTCCTGATTTTTACCTCACATTCCGGTGAAAATAGCATTGAAGTTCGCATTGAGGATGAAACAGTCTGGCTGACGCAAAAGCTGATCGCTGAGCTGTTTGATGTCGATGTCAGGACTATCAGTGAACACCTCAATAATATTATCAACAGCAATGAGCTTGAAAAAGATTCAGTTATCCGGAAATTCCGGAATACTGCCACGGATGGCAAACAATACCTGACAAATTTCTACAACCTCGATGCCATAATCTCGGTCGGTTATCGCATCAACTCATTGCGTGCTACCCAGTTCCGCCAATGGGCGACCGGCATTCTGCGGGATTTTTCAATTCGTGGTTATGTGCTCGATAAGGAGCGATTGAAAAACGGTTCGTTTCTCAGCAAGGAGTACTACGAAAACCTTCTGGCCGAAATCCGCGAGATCAGGGCGAGTGAGCGGAAGTTCTATCAGAAGATTACCGACATTTACGCCACAGCCATGGATTATCGGGCCGATGCCGAGATTACCCAAAATTTCTTTGCCGCTGTCCAAAACAAGCTTCACTTTGCCACCACGGACACACCGCTGCCGAATTGATCATGAAACGGGCAGACAGCAACAAAGAGCGCATGGGGTTAACCACTTGGAAGAACGCGCCCGATGGCAAAATTCTCAAACCGGATGTTTCGGTAGCCAAGAATTACCTGACGGCAAAGGAGTTGAAGTCGCTTGATCGCTTCGTAACCATGTATCTGGATTACGCCGAAGATCAGGCAGAACGCAACATCCCCATGACCATGGAAGATTGGGCCAACAAGCTGAATGCTTTTTTGCAGTTCAATGAGCGGGAGATTCTAGGCCATCCGGGAACGGTTAGTCAGGCGATTGCCAAGACTTTTGCCGAAAGCGAGTTCGAGAAATACCGGATAGTGCAGGATCGGTTGTTTGAGTCTGATTTTGACAAGATGGTGAAGAAGCTGGAGGGTAGGGAATGAGTAGATCAAAAAGCCAAATTCAGACTACGTTGGAAAAAATATCATCCTTGATAACTAGCGGTTCTCGCGGCTGGGTGGTATCCTGCAAAGGCTGCCGCCAAGTTTGAAGAAAGCCTGGGTCACTGCTAGCCATATTTTGATAAGCTCAACTTGCTAAAGCCGCGCCTGCAGATCAAACGCATGCAAAAAAGGTGGGGGAGCTTGTCAAAAAGAGGTACACTTACCCTCAACAGAGACCTGATTCGAGTCTCAAAAGAGTGTATTGACTATGTCATTCTGCCATCTGCAATGTCATGATCACAGTTCAGAGTTTTATCGACTGTTGGAAAAGGTGATGCCGGATTGGGAGAAGCGGAAGCACAAGTTGGAGCTGGCACTGGTGTAGAACCGTCATGATTAAAATTCTTGAGGAGGCCCGAACCCGATGCCGATGACAATCTTTGAGGCGATGAGCGGTAATATCAGCTCCTTTCTTGGTGGCGCCGAGGTCGTTCTTTCCCCTGTTGCCGAACGTGCGCAGCATGAGGGGTACGCTATATTCCTGCCGGTCGTGACGGACGGGCGGGAGCTTATATTCAGTGCCACGCGAAAACACATTCCTTTCACCCGCCTGGAGGAGTCGTTTTGTGCCGAACTGCTGACCGCATTTGCCATGCTCTACGGCGGTTTCCGGCAGGAGGGGTATGCGGCGCAGTTCAGGACGGCTCTTGTCGCCTCCATCATGGACATCACGGTTGCCCGCTCCCTGCGCGGCGATCATAACAAGGGGTTCTGGCCCATCCAGCAGCTCATCCAGCTGTTAAAGAGCCTTTCCTATCAGAAGTACGAAGGAAAACCGGCCACCACCGGCGTGATCATCCATCGCACGACAGCGGCAGAACTCCGTGCCGTGATGAAGCAGCGCAAACACACTCTGGTTCCGCTGAAAAGGTCACAAAGCATCGGTCCCGGTTTTTTCGATAATCCGCTGACGTACCGGTTTATCGATGGTACGAACCTGTTCTTTCTGGCCGGTATCCAGATGCAGGTAAACGGTATTGTCACCATGTCCGGCACCGCCCTCCAGAATGAGGTGGAGCGGCTGACCCAGCGGGAACTTTTTTCGATTATCAGGAGAAGCGGGGCGGGTGCATTTGCCGTCACGGTGAACGAGGCTTCGGATATCGAGGTACTCTCCAGTCCCGCCCGGATCATGGTCCGGAGAAAAGGGGTGTGGAGTTTGTTTGATCCGGCCATCTTCCGGGCGTTCCTGGCGGACTGTATTGACGCGGAGTCGGCTGAAGATCTTATCTGGACGCTCTATGCGCTCTCAAAGATTCGCTATGGCACTGTTGTCATGGTGTACGGAGGCAGCGGGCGTAAGCTTGCCGGGTTGAAAAAAGGGGCCGTCGGCGGCTCTGACCCCATCGGGCGGCTGCTGATAGAGCGGGTGCAAAAAAGAAGCATTGGCGAACTGAAGGAGGCCGGGACACTCCTCAGAATTCTTTCATCGGATGGTTTGACCGTATTCAATTCGAAGGGGAAACTGGTTGATACCGGGTTTATCATCGATACGTCCCACGCCCGGGAAATGGTGGCCGGTGGCGGAAGGACCACGGCCGCCTGCGCCGCGTCACATTTCGGCAAAGTTATCAAGGTTTCTCAGGATGGCCCGATCGAGCTCTACGAGAATGGCGCGCAGATCTATCGTTTCGGCTAGTTCGATGGAAGTGCTTTAAAAATGATGTAACGCGCAGTAATCACTTGCGTTGACGCAGGAATCGGGTATATCTAAACAAGCTCCATCTGCTGAAAGAGGCAATCAGAAAGTGTGAGGTGATATGCATCCAGCCAGATTCATGCAGTTCCTGCCCGGCCTGTTGATCCTGCTTCTTCTCGCCGTATCTCCTGCTTCTGCTGCAACTGCCGAACCCTCTGCGGGCACTGTGCCGCTCACCGATGTGGAGCGCCAATGGCTCAAAGCGCACCCCGTCATTACTCTTGCCCCCGATCCTGACTTCAAACCCATCGAGTACTTTGATAAGGCCGGCATTTATCGGGGTGCTGCCGCCGATATCATCCGGCTTCTGGAAAAGAAGCTCGGCATCACCATCACTATTGTCCATCTGAAAAATTGGGACGAAGCGCTGGCCAAGTTCAAAAACCATGAAGTGGACCTGTTGGGGGCAATGGTCAAGACCCCTAACCGGGAGAAGTTCGCCCTCTTTTCCGAGACCCTGGTAGCCGTGCCGGGGGGGATCTTTGCCCGTAGCGGTTCGCCAACCAATCTGACGCTGGCAAAGCTCAAGGGGAAAAAAGTAGCGGTTGTTTCAAATTATGCCGCTGATGATATCATCAGAAACAAGTACCCGGAGATTATCCGGGAGGAGGTACAGGACGTCTCTACCGGGTTGGCCAAGGCGTCACTGGGAATGGTGGATGCCTATGTGGAGAATATGGCCAATGCCACGTTCTACTCACAGGAGGCCGGTATCACCAACCTGCAGCTGGCTGGTAAGACCGAATTCGACTATCGCTGGGGAATCGGCATCCGCAAGGACTGGCCGGAGCTGCAGGGGATCCTGAACAAGGGGCTGGCGGCGATCAGCCCGGAAGAGAGGGATCAGGCTCTCCAGCGGTGGATCTATATCGAAGGGCAGCGGTGGCATCCCACCAAGACATTTATTGCCGGGGCAGTGGCCTCTGCACTGGGAGCCCTGTTGCTGCTCGTCACCTACTGGAACTATTCATTGCGGAGGGTGGTCAAGGGTCGCACAGCCTTGCTGCAGCAGGAGCTTGATGAACGGCAAAAAGCGGAAATTGCCCTCAAAGCCGCAACCGGCCAGTTGGAGGAACGGGTCAAAGAGCGGACTGCGGATCTCCAAAAGGAGATTGCCGAGCGGATAAAATCTGAAGAGCAGCTTAAAATAAGCGAAGAAAATTATCGCTGCTTTACGGGGCTCACGTCGGATTATGTGTATAAATGCTCCCGCACGGGGAGCGCTCCGTTCCGGGTTCAATGGATTGGAGGTTCAGTTGACGTTATTACCGGGTACAGTGCAGAGGAGATTTTTGCACAGGGTTGTTGGCTCCCGCTTGTTCATCCTGACGACAGGCCGACAGTTACCTCTCTTCTCTTTAGCATGACTCCGGGAGAGACGAAGCAGGCAGAGTTCAGGCTGGTTACAAAGCAGGGAGAAACCCGCTGGATCTGGGAAACATCACGATGCGAAGCCGGGCAGGATGAAGGTGAACTGGTACTGTTTGGCTCGTCAACGGACATCACCGAACGCAAGCGGGCCGAGGATGAACGCCAGAAGCTGGAACAGCAGCTTCTGCACGCCCAGAAGCTGGAGAGCCTTGGAGTGTTGGCGGGAGGCATCGCCCACGACTTCAATAACATCCTGATGGCAATCATCGGCAACGCCGATCTGGCCTTGATGCGGATCAACAAGGAATCACCCGCCGTAGAGAACCTGCACCGCATTGAGCAGGCCGCAGCCCGGGCCGCTGATCTGGCCAAGCAGATGCTCGCCTACTCCGGCAAGGGGAAATTTGTGGTTGAGAGTCTGGATCTGAATATCCTGCTGGAGGAAATGCTCCATATGCTGGAGGTGTCCATCTCCAAGAAAGCGGTGCTGCGTCTCAATCTGCATCAGCAACTTCCGCCCGTGGAAGCCGATGCCACCCAGGTGCGCCAGATCATCATGAATCTGGTGATCAACGCTTCCGAAGCGATCGCTGATAAAAGCGGGGTCATTGCCATCACCACCGGCTGCATGGAGTGTGACCGGAACTATCTGAAAGATGTCTGGCTCGATGAAAACCTGACTGACGGTCTCTACGTGTATCTTGAAATTGCCGACAGTGGGTGCGGTATGGACAAGGGTACCATGGCAAAGCTGTTTGACCCCTTTTTCACTACCAAGTTCACCGGCAGGGGGCTCGGCATGTCGGCTGTCCTGGGGATTGTGCGGGGGCACAAAGGGGCGATTAAAATTTACAGCGAAAAAGAGAAGGGGACCTCGTTCAAGATCCTGCTTCCCGCCAGCGGGCGCCCTGCCATTCTGTTCAACAGCGATAACCATACAGACCACTGGCAGGGAAGCGGCACGGTCCTCTTGGTGGACGATGAAGAAACGGTGCGCGGCATCGGCGCTGAAATGCTGAAAGAGCTTGGTTTCACCGTGGTCACCGCCGATGACGGCCGGGAGGCGCTCGAAGTCTTTAAGTCCATGCCTGAGGTAGGCTTTGTGATCCTCGACCTGACCATGCCGCACATGGACGGAGAACAGTGCTTCCGCGAACTGCGGCAACTGCAGGCGGATGTCAAGGTGATCATGTCGAGCGGCTACAACCAGCAGGAGGTCACCCAGAAGTTTGCCGGCAAGGGGTTGGCGGGTTTCGTCCAGAAGCCGTACCGGCTTTCAACATTGAAAGAAGTGATCAGAAGTCTGTAATCGTTCATCTTCGGGCTCCAGGGTGTGATGTCGTGCTGGTGCACGTACAACAAGGTTACTATGGATTTGGATCGTCCTTTGAGCGAAGAGGTTGAGACTGCCTGGCTGGAAATTCTGCCGGCAGACGTGGCGGCCCGGTCCGATGCCGCCCATGATCACCAGCGTATTCAGCTCTGGGCGTTGGCGCTGGACTCCCGCCTGGTGCCGTGCCAGATTGTCAGGGACGAGCACGGCTGGCATCTGCTGGTGCCGCCGGAGCATCATGCGACAGCCGTACGCGAGCTGTCTTGTTTTGAAAAACTGAACCGCAACTGGCCACCTCCTGATCCGCCGTCCCAGTATCTGGCGGAGAACACCCTGGCAACGCTCTCGATTCTGCTCCTCCTTGCGACCTTTCACAATATCACCCAGCTTGATGTCTCTGCGACCGGCATCCCCATGCCCGATTGGGTCTCCCTCGGGAATGCCCAGGCGGCAAAAATACTCGGCGGGGAGTGGTGGCGAATCGTGACGGCTCTTACCCTTCACGCCGATTGGGTTCATCTCTCCAGTAACCTGGCCATAGGCGGGATATTTATTGTCTTTCTCTGTCGGGAGCTCGGTTCGGGGCTGGCCTGGAGCCTGCTGCTCGGTGCCGGCGCGTGCGGTAATCTGATCAATGCCTGCCTGCAACCTCCCACCCATAGCTCGATCGGTGCGTCCACCGCCGTGTTCGGCGCGGTCGGCATCCTGGCGGCGCTCAGTCTGGTGCGGTACCGGCGCAATCTCCGCACCCGCTGGATGCTTCCTGTCTCTGCGGCCCTGGCGTTACTGGCGCTGCTTGGTACGGAGGGTAAGAATACGGATCTGGGTGCGCATCTGTTCGGTTTTATCTCCGGCTGCTGTCTCGGAATGATGACGGAATACCTTATCGGGAGGCATGGCCGCCCCGGGCGCTTCCTGAATGCTCTGCTGGCGATGTCGAGTATTGCTGTGGTGGTGGCAGCATGGGGGGCGGCATTGCTTAATAAATAAGCACAAGCGGATGCTCCTGACCCAGTGTGTATTTAAAAAAGTAGTATATTCAGTATATTGCAGATGTCTCGCGCATTGGCATGCCCCATGCTCTACCTGATGGCAGGACGACAGTTTTGCGAACTATCCTGTTTATCAGGGTCAGGTGAGGTGCATACAATGGCAAAACCCGATTATTACGATGTAACTGATTGCGAAACCAACGACAAGGGTGCTCCCAAGTTCTGCAAAAAATCGGAACCGGGTGAGGGAACCGAGCGTTCCTGTGCTTATGACGGGGCCCGGGTCGTCCTGATGCCGATTACCGATGCCATTCATCTGGTGCACGGGCCGATCGGCTGCGCCGGCAACTCCTGGGACAACCGGGGCGCCAGATCATCGGATTCTCAACTCTACCGGCGCGGCTTCACCACCGAAATGCTGGAAAATGACGTTATCTTCGGCGGCGAGAAGAAACTCTACCGGGCGATCCTCGATCTTGCCGAGCGCTATAAGGATCAGGCCAGGGCCATCTTTGTCTATGCCACCTGTGTTACCGCCATGACCGGTGATGATGTGGAGGCGGTCTGCACGGCGGCGGCGGCAAAAGTCGCCATTCCGGTCATCCCGGTCAACACCCCCGGATTCATCGGCGACAAGAATATCGGCAACCGCCTGGCCGGAGAGATCCTCTTCAAGTATGTAATCGGCACGACCGAGCCGCCGCTTCTGGGCGAATATCCTATCAACCTGATCGGCGAGTACAACATCGCCGGTGACCTGTGGGGGATGCTGCCTCTTTTTGACAGGCTCGGAATCCAGATACTCTCCTGCTTCAGCGGCGACTCGAAGTTCGAGGAGCTGCGCTATGCCCACCGGGCCAAGCTCAATATCATCATCTGCTCCAAATCACTGACCAATCTTGCCAAGAAGATGCAGAAAACCTATGGCATGCCGTATATTGAGGAATCTTTCTATGGCATGACCGATACCGCCAAGGCGCTGCGCGATATCGCCCGTGAACTGGACAATATTGTCAACGGTTTGGAGAAGCGCACCATGCAGGATCGGGTGGAACGGCTGATCGAAGAGGAGGAGGCAAAATGCCGCGATGCGATTGCACCCTACCGTGCGAGACTGGAAGGCAAGACCGCGGTTTTATTCACCGGTGGTGTCAAAACCTGGTCGATGGTTAACTCCCTGCGCGAGCTGGGGGTAGAGGTGCTGGCGGCCGGCACGCAGAATTCAACCCTCGAGGACTTCTACCGCATGAAGGGGTTGATGCACAAGGACGCGCAGATCATCGAGGACACCTCCACCGCGGGGCTGCTGGCGGTCATGCGCGAGAAGATGCCCGACCTGATAGTCGCCGGCGGCAAGACCAAGTTCCTGGCGCTGAAGACCAAGACCCCTTTTATGGATATCAATCATGGTCGTTCGCATCCCTATGCCGGCTATGACGGGATGGTAACCTTTTCAAAACAGCTGGATATGACGGTCAATAATCCGATCTGGCCGGCGCTGAATGCTCCGGCACCGTGGGAGAAGAGCGCTTCAGCGCTGCAGGCTGACGTTGCCGCGGCGGCAGGGCATGGCGAGACATTTATGGCCGAGGATATTTCGGCGTCACGGGTCAAGGTTTCCAGCAAGGCAGCCACCGTCAACCCGCAGAAGAACTCGCCCGCGCTGGGCGCCACCATGGCCTATCTGGGGATTAACAACATGCTGGGGTTGCTGCACGGCGCCCAGGGATGTTCGACTTTTATCAGACTGCAGCTGTCGCGGCACTACAAGGAGTCCATCGCCCTGAATGCCACCGCCATGAGCGAGGACAGCGCGATCTTTGGCGGCTGGGAGAACCTGAAAAAGGGGATCGGACGGGTTATCGAGAAGTTCAATCCCGAGGTGGTAGGGGTGATGACAACCGGCTTGACGGAGACCATGGGGGACGATATTCACAAGATCATAAAGGAGTTCCGTACGGAACATCCGGAACATGATGCCGTCCCGATTATATGGGCGTCCACACCGGATTACTGCGGCTCCATGCAGGAAGGGTACGCTACCGCGGTGGAGGCGATCGTCGGGAGTCTGGCTGAAGGTGGCACGGTCGTAGCCGACCAGGTCAACCTGTTGCCGGGGGCTCATCTGACCCCTGCCGATGTGGAAGAGCTGAAGGAGCTGATTGAGTCATTCGGGCTGACGGTGCTCTGCATTCCTGATATTTCCAACGCCATGGACGGGCATATCGACGAGGTCGTATCACCGCTGTCAACCGGCGGTATACCTGTTGAAGATATCAAGAAAGGTGGGCGCAGTATTGCGACGTTATATGTCGGTGATTCGCTGGCAAAGGCCGCTCTCAAGCTGAAGGAAAAGTTCGCTATCCCCGCGTACGGCTTCACGTCACTCACCGGTCTTGCCGAGACGGACCGCTTCATGGAGGTGCTGTCCGCCATCAGCGGCCGACCGATCCCGGAAAAAAACCGTCGCTGGCGGAGTCGCCTGATGGATGCGATGGTGGACAGCCATTACCAGTTCGGCACCAAGAAGGTTGCCATCGCTGTGGAAGCTGACAATCTCAAGACACTGACCGGCTTCCTGGCAGGGATGGGGTGCGAGATTCAGGCGGCGCTGTCTGCCACCAGAACGCGCGGACTGGATGCGCTACCGAGCGCCAACGTTTTTGTCGGGGATCTGGAGGATCTGGAAAGCGCCGCCGTCGGTGCCGACCTGATTGTGGCTAACTCCAACGGCCGCCAGGCGGCGGCCAAGCTCAAAATCGGCGCTCATCTGCGGGCCGGGCTGCCGTCCTTTGATCGTCTGGGTGCTCACCAGAAAGTTTGGGTAGGGTATCGCGGCACGCTGAACCTGGTGTTCGAAACGGCAAACCTGTTCCAGGCGAACGCCAAGGAGGCGCAGAAGCTGGCGCATAATTGACGGCCGCGCAAGAGTGTGGCTTCAGACTTGATTCTGACGCACATTCTCCACCACGCGTTTCAATATTTGGCTGTATGCATGCCAGTAAAAGATTGCCCCGCATGCACAAGCAATCAGTTATGGTTACTTATTAAGCAGTGAATTATACCCCGGCAGCTTCCGCAATGCTGCTGTAGTATTAAAAGCTTTAAAATTCAGCATGATACGTTTTGGCACGTCCCGTGCTTAATAGCTATTGACATAGTTTTTTACAGGCACAACGGCAAAGGCGCCGCCATCAGAGAGATGGTGCGCCTTTTTCCATTTAAAAAGGAAGGTGAGCAATGAAAATAGCATTTACGACATCAACTGGTGAAATCATCGATCAGCACTTCGGTCAGTGTCAGAACTTCCATATCTGGGAGGTCGGTCCGGATGAGGCCGTTTTTCTTGAGGCGGTCAGCGTGGAAGAACATGGCGGTGATGAAGAGGATCGTATCTCTGCTCGCACGCAGCTCCTTGCCGATTGTGCCATTGTCTATACCATGCAGATCGGCGGACCGGCAGCAGCCAAACTGGTGGCTCAAAAGATTCATCCGATGAAAACCAACAGCGAGGCCAACCTGAAAGAGACCGTAGAGCGCTTCCAGGAAGTGTTGCGCGGCAACCCGCCACCCTGGCTCAGGAAGGCTATGAACGGCAAGACAGATAATCCGAATTATGAATTGTGAATTCATATAATCGCTGCATGCAAAATTCATAATTCAAAATCCACAATCACAAAGGAGACAAAAGATGGCTTACATTACCGGATTAACCCGCGACAAAAAAGAATGGACTCCGCTGTTTGTTACTTCCATTGACAAGGAAACCTGCATTGGGTGCGGACGCTGCTACAAGGTTTGTGCTCACGATGTCCTGACGTTCGAGGAGCTTGATGAGGATGATTCCGCCAAGATGTTCATGAAGGTGGAAAACCCGGGGAACTGCATCGGCTGTCAGGCCTGCGAGCGAACCTGCTCGAAGAAGTGCTTCAGTTTTGAACCGGTCATGCTGTAGTTTTTGGGTCTTCGGGGAGATTGTGCCGCTCTTAAGGGCGGGACAGTCTCCCCGGTGGTTCTATTGTTGAGGAGGTATCGTATGTTGATCGCAGTCGCATCAAAAGATGGTAAGGAGATTAACCAGCACTTCGGCCATGCTGAGCGTTTCTTGATATTTGATATCGAGAACGGTGATGCAAAACTGGTTGACGAACGAAAAGTGGAGCGTTACTGCAGCTTTGATCCTGAACATCCGTTGCGGGGGCATTTGCTGAAAGGTATTTCCGATGCTCTTTCCGGGTGCAGGGCCGTAGTGACCGCTCAGATGGGCGAACACCCGAAGGGAGAACTTGAAAAGCTTGGTGTTGAATCGTTCGTGATCAGCGGGCCTATCAAGCTCACTCTGGTGGAACTGGCAAAAATTCTGTAGCGACGCACAGTGCGAATCGCTGCGTCACAAAGAGGTGATGACCATTATGCACAACGGCTCTTTCAATAATTGTAACCTGCCGCCCTGGGTCATCGCTTCACGTCATTTCAATGACAATCCCCAAAAGCTGGAGATTCAGGGAGTCAAGGAGGGAAACCGCTTCCTTTTTGACAAACTGCGGACATTGAATAGTCAGGAAGAGAGAGCCCTCATCTTCAACGACTATATGTCGGTAAAATTTCAGCTGCATCAGTGGCAGGATCAGACCGATGCAGCCCGGAAAAGTATCAAGAACAGTTACCTGCGCTATCTGCGGGGCTGGATGATGGATTCAAATTCCATCGAAGGCGCCGTTCTCAAGCGTTGGGTCGAGAGCCGTATGGGCATTGTGCCCAGCTTTCACCGGGCCCGCATTACAGGCATTCACAGTGAGGCTTACTTTGATTATTCCGTGGATGTCATGAAGGGGAGCGCCCGTACCAATGCAATCCAATCACAACTCGATATCCTCTACGAATATTGCCAGTTTGAACTGTCCCGGAAATTTCCGGCATCCTCAATAATTCCCCTGTATCGCGGTACCTATGATGCCAGCGAGCATGACGTCATTGAACAGATCGACAGACGCTCACAGATAGTTCGCCTGAACAACCTGGTATCGTTTACGTCCGATGAGGAACGAGCCTGGGAATTCGGCTCAACAGTCTGGGAAGTGCAGGTGCCGCTCTGTAAACTATTCTTCTACAATGATCTGCTGCCCGGCAGTATCATGAAAGGTGAAGGGGAGTATCTTGTTATTGGCGGGGAATACCGGGTGCGGAGGGTAATGTGTACCATCGGTTCGTAAAAAAATGTCTCGATTCAGTGATCAAGCTCCCTCCTGAACGCGCTCCGGCACAAGTTTGCCCTTGCTAATCAACCGGTTTGCTGTATAAATGGTATTGTCCTCACACGAGGACATTTTTGCGTGGTCAACGTCACGTGGGTACGGAGGAAATTGCCGTCCCTCATACACCGCGATTAACCTTTTGTCAGCCTGACCTGTTACGCGTTACGGAGTACCTTTTGAATCATTCAAACCATCTCATGGGCAGGCAGCCAATTCTGAACGGCCTTGAAGAGGTTGTTGCCTATGAGTTGCTGTTCCGCTCGCCTCAATCCACATCTTCAGCAGCCATACTGAACTCTTCCCAGGCTACATCCAGTGTCATGCTTAATGTGCTGTCAAATTTCGGCGCCCATGAAATTCTCGGTGGTTATCGCGGATTTATCAATGTGGATGCCGATATGTTGATGAACGAGGCTCTGGAACTGTTGCCGGCGGATATGATCGGGCTGGAATTGCTGGAAGGCATCATCATTACTCCCGGAATCATCGATCGATGCCGGAAGCTTAAGGCCAAAGGGTTTGTTCTGGCTCTTGATGACCATCGCTATTCTCCCGCATACGAGGATCTCTATGCCGGGGTGGTGGATATCGTCAAGATGGATCTGCTTGCGACACCACTGGATGAACTGTACCAGGAGGTTGAACAATTACGGCGGTATCCGGTCAAGCTCCTGGCGGAAAAGGTCGACAGCAGGCATGTGTATCTCCGCTGCCGCAGGATGGGGTTTGAACTTTTTCAGGGGTACTTTTTTGCCCGGCCATCGCTGATGCAGAAATCCCGGATGGAAAACTCGGCAGGCACGTTTTTCAGGTTGATGCAGCAATTAACCGATGATGCCGATATTGATGAAATCGAAGAAACGTTTAAGCAGAGCCCGGCCCTTACGTACAAACTTCTTCTGCTCGTAAATTCAGTCTCGTTTTCTGCGCGAGAGAAAATACGTACCGTCCGTCATGC
Source organism: Pseudomonadota bacterium (assembly GCA_019352135.1). Taxonomy (GTDB): domain Bacteria; phylum Desulfobacterota; class Desulfuromonadia; order Geobacterales; family Pseudopelobacteraceae; genus JACRCG01. Next base: position 459 of record JABBNX010000017.1, on the reverse strand, counting down.
AATTACCCAGGTCGGCGTGGGACATCTTAACCGCTGGGTGCAGCTTGCCGTTTTCGCCGATGATGGCGGTTCGGGTTTGAATAGCGCGCTTCTCGACATGGCTGCAGTCCGGGCGGCTTTCATGGAAGAGCTGGCTCGTTTCAGGCCTCAAAGCCCTCGGTTGTTGCGCCATGCGCATCCAGAGCAGGCATTCATGGTTGGGACTCTTTCGATGCTGAAAGACATCTATGATGTGGACATGAAAACGATTGTAACTAATCTGAATTTGTCGGAAGAGATTCAGGATGCTCTGGTCAACCGGTGTGGAGATCTGGGAACCCTGCTCTGTCTGGCGGAGATGATGGAGTCGCTTGACCTTGATGAGGCGGCAGTATGTCTTGGTAAACTTGACATCACACTTGCCAGCGTCATCGAGTGCCAGAAAAAGGCGTATAACTGGCGGAGTAAGTTGATATAACG
>JABBNX010000174.1 GCA_019352135.1 Pseudomonadota bacterium | reverse complement strand
GGAACGGCGGTCGCCATCACATCAGTTCAACCGGTCGGCTTCGCCGGAATACCCACTCAGAGTTTGGCTATTGAATTTTATCGTAGTAATATGTGTTGTCAATCGCGGGTATTGTTTTTTGTGAGAACGCTGCAGAATAGAAGCTTTGAACTGCGCTTCAATTCATATCTGCAACGGCTTGAGAAGAAAGCTAGAATAAAATACGACAGCATCGTCGCCCGCATGAAATAAACGGATTCTTTGCCTTGTTTGGAGAGTGAAGAGCGATTTAAACCGGGGGCTGAAGTAATTGTTTCACAATTTTGGCGGTTGTTAATGCAATAGAAGATTGCCGATTCAGCGGTTTTTGAGGGTCTGCTATGTAGCGCAGCGAAATCTGTCCCTTAAAATTAAGATTTCTGGACAATCTTGATGATGGCTTTTTTAAGCTCGGCATAATCTACCGGTTTGATTATGAATTCAAATGCGCCCAGCGTCATGGCCTGAAGATACGAGTCTACCTCACCGAAGGCGGATACCAAGATTACGTTTATGGCAGGGTGGATGAGGTTGAGTTCGCGTAAAAACACCAATCCGTTCATCTCCGGCATATTGAGATCAGTAATGATCAACTCTACATCTTTGCTTCGCAGATAGTTAAGAGCTTCCAGCCCGTTCCTGGCTGTCGATACGTCATAGCCATCATGGGTAAGAATATCGGAAAGCACCGCCAGCGAGTTTTCCTCGTCATCAACTAAAAGTATCCTTTTGTATACCTGATTCAAGTTTTACCTCTGTGCGGATCAAAGTATTAATCAGGTTATCAAGCAGCGGCAGAATGTCAAGTTCCCGAATATATCCAGAATTTGATCTGGTTCTGGAAATGATCCGAGAGATATTGGCTTTCGTTATCTGTAACGAACTGCAATCATCGGTGCCAACGGGGACGGCAACGAAATGGCTCTTCGAACCGATATCAATGCCGGCGGCGTTGAGGTTTAAACACTGAAGATGTTTGGGTAGATTCATGGTTCTTTTTCCGGTTTTTTTTGCATGAAGAAGCCCCCCTGCTCTGGATTATTATGGCATGCAGAAAATCAGGGGATATCGATATTGGCTCTCTCTTAAAAGGGATAGCAAATGCTTCACCAATGACAAATACGCCAGCTCCCGGACCACGCTAAATATAGGGCATTGAGCACCAGTGGTGTTGCGGCCTCCTCATCCCGGCTGCCAACACAAAAATAGCCGATTATGAACCGTGCCGCAAGTTCCTCGCCGACAAGGCACATCCCGTCAGGGGGCGTGGGACGCTAAAAAAGAGGAAATCGTCTGCTGAAATTTACTGTGCTACTGACAAAATACCCGCCACCGAGTTTTGCTTTTTCAGAAGCTCCTACCGCGTAATGGTTGAGGTCTTCATAGATCGGGACTCCTCCGGACCCACGCACGCTAAAGGTGCCACCCATGGCGGTCATAAACTTCCACTCCACCACGCCGGTTAGGTTGCTCTTGAAGCCGCCAGTGCTGTTCATATTCTGCCCAAGACAGCGGTCTTTCGCCGCATAGGCCCCGTCTAATTCGAGGCCGAGCATGATGTCGTAGTTTGGTGTGTAGTGGACCGCTGCGCCGAAACGCGTCGTATCCCCGAATTTGTAATCATCGCCGTTTTCCAGCATGGTTGTATAACTTGCCAGATAGTGAAACCAGAAATCCTTGAAACGATTAGAAAACAGTAGCCCAGCGGTGAAGGAGAACGCATCTGTACCGAGTTGCATACCTGGCATGTTGATAAATTCCTTCTTAAACTCCCCGGTCGGCAGGGTCATGCCGGCGAGCAGGCTGAAAAACTTGCTGTAATAGGCATTTTTCCAAAGGTTGTAGCGGAAGTTCAGGTCGAGGTCTCCGAATCCGTCGTTCTTGGTGGTCTCGGTTACGGCACCGGAATTTTTATAGCTTTCCATCCGCTTTTGAAAATTAGCTGCTGTCAAGCCAACGGAGAAATTGTCGGTCAGGCTGTAGTTGAGCATCAGCATCTCGCTGTCTGCCGTCATTTTCTTGGGGCTCGTTATTTGCCCAGGTCTCCTGACAAATTCAGAAGGATCGACGCTGTTCGAGCCCAATTTCACCGTGTCCATCGTCATGTGCATATAACCGACTCCGGCCGCAAGGGACCCTTGCGGAGAGAGAACTGCAGTCTTGATTCGGGTCGGCATAGTCATCCCCATTGGAGAAATGCTCATCAGGCCCTGGGTGAAATTTATAATTTCTCCGCCTTCTTTTACCCTGAACGCCTCCGCATCCTCCCTAATTTTAAACGCAATAATATTGGGCATCATATCCGGAATCTTCTCACTGCCAATAACATATGTTGCCTCAGCTGCCGGTATTACTACCTTGCCTTTCCAGTCATGAACCACTATTGAAGAAAACGCATCGGGCCCACCCTTATCATTTATGCTCCTAAGCATACAGGCCACACCACAGGTCTCAAACTTCTCCCCACTTTTCAACGTCAGTTGGGATGAGGTATCATGAAACTGGTCTATGTACATACCGCAGATTTCGCAGCTGTGCCTGTCTTCTTTCTCTTCAGCTGAAGCTGCGGACGTAACACTTAAAATAAGAATAAAAATAATCGCAATCAACTTGTGCATATAATTTCCCTTTGTCGTTAGAATAAAAGATGGTAATAGCTGGAATTTAATCCCGTAGATTGCATATAGCTGGACGTTAAGCATTTCAGCCAACATTCCATTACGCATAGCAATGACGGGCTACTTGACACCGTGAGGTTAGTGAAACCTTTATGGTTGAGATCCAGAATTTATCGCCAATCTCGCAAGAGCGTAGAGTGATGCAACGGTCAGATTAAAGTAGGGATTTATGCTTGATTGGGGGGATGATCGGGTGGTTCGACGTCACGCGAAATCATAAGATGGGAAAGTTCGGAATAAAGCGATTCTGAATAAGACAGGACAATCTGTTCCGTAAAGTAATATGGTAGTATTTCATTGGTTGGATCAGACGCCAGCGCAATAATTTTCCCGCTTCCACAAGGGTATCCACAGGAAGCTATAATGGCCTTTTTGTCGACAGGTTTCTTCTTGAAGCATTCGGGAATTGCAGCTTCATCTTCGTGTCTGTGCGCCTCTTGATTTCTCTTCTTGCTGCAGCAGCAGGTGTTTAAAGCCCTACTTTCCGGAGAGTAGCTACAAATGGAACAGTCGCCGGAACATTCACCGGTTATGGCATGCAGGATTGTTTTTGAATGCATGGCAATAGATGCAATTGGACCACACAATAGAATCAGGTAGAGAACAGACAATGCCGCAGCGATAATGCGGCGCATTGGTTGTTTTGTAATATGCTCGGATAAATTTAACATATTATTTTCAGCATAAAATTCCTACAACAATTGAGTCCAATTCCTTATCCGATTCAAGCATATCATGAACATCTCAACGCACCAGAGCTTATCCGAATATTTTTATAGTGACTTTTTTAAAAAATTTACCATTTGTCTCTATGATTTAGAGAGTTATAGCAATAGTCATTCTTCATCAGCCCCCCGCATCCCCATCTGATCAGAAAATATGGGAGACTTAGCAGGCTGTTGAATTTTAACTAGCTGTTTTTACTGAAATATGGTACATTTTGCGCATAACACTCCGGAATAATTGAGGAAAAGTATGCGCGGATACGACAGCAGAACTGAGGCTCTTTTTTCGTATGTAACTCCTGAATCCTATGTTCCTAAGAATCATCCCCTGCGTGCCATACGTGCCATGGCTGATGAAGCCCTGAAGGGGATGGATAAGATCTTTGACAGCATGTATTCCACCTCTGGCAGATACTCGATCCCGCCTGAGAAGCTTCTGAAAGCTCAGTTGCTGATGATCCTGTATTCCATCCGCAGCAATCGGCAGTTAGTTGAGCAAATACATTACAACTTCCTTTATCGCTGGTTCCTCGGCATGGGGCTGGAAGAGGCTGTCTGGGACCATTCCAGTTTTTCCACAAATCACGATCGCCTGATAGGTTCCGATATTGCCGCCGAGTTTCTGTCACGTATTCTTGCCCAAGCAGAGAGAAAGCGTTTGCTGTCCCGTGAACATTTTACGGTTGACGGCACCCTGATCGAGGCATGGGCTTCCATAAAAAGTTTCAAACCCAAGGATGGTCCGCCATCCGCAGGTGGCAGTAAAAACGATACCGTTGACTTCAAGGGGCATAAACTTAAGAACGACACCCATGCATCCGTCACCGATCCTGATGCCAGGCTCTATCGCAAGGGAAAGAACAAGGAATCGAAGCTCTGCTATCAGGGGCATACACTGATGGAGAACCGTAGCGGCTTGATCGTTAAGACCGAGGTAACCACGGCATCCGGTACCGCCGAACGTGAAGCGGCAAAGAGCATGGTAAAACGGCTGCCCCGTACGACACGGCGCATTACACTCGGTGGCGACAAAGGATACGATACCGCAGACTTTGTCAGGGATCTCCGCAGCCTCAAGATAACGCCGCATGTGGCCCAGAACGATACAAACCGAAAATCAGCCATTGACGGCAGAACAACCAGTCATCCGAATTACGCTACCAGTCTGAGAATAAGAAAACGGATCGAAGAAGGCTTTGGTTGGATGAAGACCGTTGGCAGAATGCGTAAGACCATGTACCGGGGAATCGATAAAATTGCCTGGCAACTGAACCTTCACGCAGCAGCCTACAACCTGGTACGAATGAAAAACCTGGGCCTAGGTGCCACCTAAAAGGGGAAATTGACCCTGAAAGGCCGATAATTATCAGCATAATGAGTTGAAAAAGAGCAAAAGAACCGAAACAACTCCGAACTAACCAAAAATATGAACTCAAAAACCGATCAGAAGATCGAATAGGCATCAAACAAGCTCAAAATTCAACGACCTGTTAGATATCTGCGAGATTTTTTCCCCACGATTTAAAGCCCGTTAATGGCGATTAATGCATGGTAAAATCGTTTTTGGTCATCGAGGCAAACTTCACCTGCGAGTAGTTTAAAATATCCTATGTAAAGCAGGTAGTCACACTAACGCCCTCCCGGGCTATTCCAAGAGAGCGTTGCCGCGTTTATACTGAGTACCCTTTTCGACGCCGATATGGGTAAAATTAGCAATCCGGTTCACACAGAAGCGGCGAGTAGCGTATATCAGCTCAGATTGTCGTAATCGCCGCTGACATAGGGCATCGCCGCAGGACGGACTTCATGATCCAGTTTCGGTATAGCTTTACAGATTTCGCAGAGATACTTATCGCCGCTGTCAAGGCTTGTCGTGTGTTCGCAATCGCCGCTCCACACCCGGACGTCGCAGGACTCATTACTTTCCCTGTTAACTTTTGTATCAAGCATTTTGAACACCTCCCTTTTCAATTCATTATAGCACAATCATAAATTTGCTTGAACTGGGAAAATCGAACAACATTGACATCACCCCCCTAAGAGGTCAATTCGAGCCCTCCTTCGGAAGCTATGAAATAACCTAACTCTTTGTCTGAATCCACAATGTGATTTATCAGCCATGCTTTCAAAAATGTAAAAATTTCAAGAGATAGGTCTGCGACTCCGTTATGGTAATTGTCCTGAAATTCAATAACCCTTTTTGAGAATATATCATGCTGGTAGGATTGCATTTCCAAACCTGGATAGCGGGTTTCTTTCATCAAACGTTCTTCTTCTGCAAAATGATACTTAGAATAATCTACAAGGTCGTTAATCACCATCATCACGTTGTTTTTTGGTTCGTTATGCATGAATAAATCATATGTTTTGTTCAGCAGCTGGACCAGCTTCTGATGGTCATCGTCAAATTTCTTCATACCTACGTTGTATTGAGGGTTCCATTCTATTGTCGGCATTTTGAACCTCTTTATTTGTAAATGACATTACTAACATCATCGGTTTAAAAATTTAAACAATTCACATCCAAAATACGATGTCATATATAATGTGTTATTAAGGGGTTTGGAGTCTAATGGAACGAAAACTCACGCTAAGGATTTTGATCTGCTCATTATACGGTGATCGAACTGCCGGACAGTTTACGTTCGTTGATCAGGTGGACGAAGAACTGACGGATCTCCTCATCGGTCAAAGGATCAGGCTAACGATGGAAATGCTTTGCAAGTGCCTGAACGGAATAGTTGTAACTCTCAATGGTTTTATCGGAATACCCGCCGAGCAGCAGATCCTCCGCCATCCTTCGTCGTAATACGGTCATGGTTTTTTCTCTTTTTCTGGTTTTATCGGCCCACAGGCCGTCAACTCAGCAGAATGAAGAGAGATGTCATAACAAGGCTATAAAAAGCCCACCTCCTAAGAAGCTGCCCAATGCTACGTTAAACGCTGGGTTAAATAAAGGGGAGATTAAGAATGCTCTGGCTCGGGCTGTTTTCTTCAACCGATTAGGAGAAATGCGTGACCGCAGTTTTGAGCACCAGCGTTACCGGGCAAGTGGTCTAAGTCTGGTGGTGGCTGCAATTATTCTTTGGAATACGGTTTATCTTGAAAAAGCTATCCAGACTTTGAAGGAAAATGGCAAAGTGATCGACGACACCTTGCTCAGAAACCTGTCTCCTTTGGGATGGGAACACATCAACATGACTGGTGACTACATATGGAAATCATCAAAAAAGACAGATAGAAGTAAATTTAGGCCCTTGCGGCCATTTCAAAATGCTTAGCGTGCTTTATAATCCGTTTTCTGTGGTGACCCCTACCTGAGTGCGAACGGTGTCGAGCGCCATGGTAATTTTCCAGTTTGTGAGGTGTTAGCGCCAAGTTAATTTGCCACCTCCGACGCCAAACTTATTTTCCAGTTTGGTTCTAATCGCCGCCAAGGTGATTTTCCAGTT
>JABBNX010000173.1 GCA_019352135.1 Pseudomonadota bacterium | reverse complement strand
GTCAAATGGTTCGCGAAATTCAAAAAATCACTGCCAAAACAATCGGCGCGCTACACTACTGAAGCCATCGTTAGCCTTCTTATATAGTATATGTATAGCAAACTGCATAAAATAATAAAGGGGACACGACAACCGCCGTAATCCCCTGTTATTATTGGTGCGCCTGGAGCGATTCGAACGCCCGACCTACGGATTCGTAGTCCGTTGCTCTATCCAGCTGAGCTACAAGCGCATTGGAATTAGCCTTATAGCGCACCATTCAGAATATATCAACTCTTTTTTTGCTTGTTGCCGTCACTCTCAGCTATAAAACTGATTTTTATCCTACCCTAATGGCCCATTTTCAGATATCCTGACAAGCTATATACGCGTCATATATTTTTTGAAGGTTTATTATGGATCACTTTATACTGGAAATCAGCGAAGCCGATATCAAGCGGGAGCGGGAGAAATCAAGGGAACTTCGCAAGAGCCGCTGGTGGAAAAACCGGATCGCCCTGGGGCACTGTCATTTTTGTAAGGGAAGTTTTGCTCCTGACGAGCTGACTATGGACCACCTTGTTCCTGTATCACGCGGCGGTAAGGCGTCCCGCAATAATGTTGTTCCAGCATGCAAGGAGTGCAACAGCCGCAAGAAATACCTGCTCCCGATTGAGTGGGAAGAATATCTAGGCGGGAATATGAGTTCAACATCGGAGCCGGGCAGTGAATGAATTGAAAAGTCGCTACAAAGTCGTCATCTATGACTGTGATGGCGTGATCCTTGATTCAATTGAATCAAATTATGTTTTCTACAACCGTGTCATGGGATTTCTGGGAAGACCGGATATTGACAGGAACAACAGTGATGCCAGAAGGATTCTCCACACCTACTCGTTTAATGATGTGATGGAATTTTTTTTCACTGGCGACCAACAGCGCGATGAAGCTTTCAGGTTTGCCAAGACTATTCACTATCGTGAACTGATGCCCTACATGCGGATAGAGGACGGCTTTATAAATACTCTTGACCAGTTAAAGGGATACACATCACTGGCCATCTGCACCAATCGGGCAACCTCGATGGACATGATCATTGATGACTTCGGACTGACCGGATATTTCGATTACGTAATGACGGCATCACAGGTTACGAACCCGAAACCCCACCCGGAACCGCTCCTGAAAGTGCTGGATCACTTTGAAGCCAAACCGGCAGAGGCTCTCTTTATCGGCGACGGCGAAGTAGATATGCAGGCTGCCAAGAGCGCCGGAGTTCCCTTCATCTCCTACAAATCCAATCTGCCGGGATTGGCCCGTATTCAACATCACGCCGAAATCATTCAACATGTTTTCCCAGTCACCTGAACAGCTCCGGGGGCACAATGGCCCCGGAGCTGTTCAGCATCTCACAACAGCGCCTTTTACCTCACCAGCTTTGACAGTTTTTTAAATTCATCAGTTCCGGCGACTTTCAACAACTGAAACAGAACTGACTCCGTACAGGTCGGGATCGCTCCCGCAAGAGTCATTGTTTCAATGGCGGTATGCCAATTCTCCGGGTTTCGACTCATGACGGCATCCTTCACAACATGAACATTCAGGCCGGCATCACGCAACTCAATCACTGTTTGCAGTACGCAGACATGAGTTTCCATGCCGGTGATTATCACGTGTGTTTTTCCGCTTGACTTGAGAGCGGCAACGAATTCTGCACTGCCGCAAGAGCTGAAAGACATCTTTTCATAGCAGGATGCTGAAGCTGCTTTTTCCTTCAACTCGGGCAGAGTCGCTCCCAGTCCCTTGACGTATTGCTCGGTCACCAGGACGGGTATATTCAATTCCGCAGCACTCTCAAGCAGGATACCGACATTTTTCACAAGTTTCTTCAGTACTGTTTCATCCATCGCAAGACACAGTTTTTCCTGCACATCAATCACTACCAGCACCGCCTTGTTGCGTTCCAGAAAAAAACTGTCTTTGATTGACATGGTCATTACCTCTACTTTTTTTGATGCTCCGGATCAGGCCGCTCCGCGAGGAGCGGCCTGACAGGGAACTTTTCCTACAGCAGTGCCTTCGCTGCGGCAATTGCAGCCGCATAATCAGGTTCGGCAGTTACTTCCGGGACAATCTGGATGTAGCGGATGACATTGGCGGCATCAACAACGAAAACAGCACGGGCCAGCAACAACAACTCTTTGATCAGCATCCCGTATCCGAACCCGAAAGAGCGTTCGCGGTAATCGGAAAGCGTGACAACCTTGTCAATCCCGGCAGCGCCGCACCACCGTTTCTGGGCAAACGGGAGATCGAGACTGACGGTCAAAATGACGATATCCCCCGGCAATGAGGAGGCTTCCTGATTGAAACGGCGGGTTTCGGTATCACAAACCGGAGTATCGAGAGATGGTACAGAACTGATGATCTTGATTTTCCCCGAGTAACTGGAGAGCGTTACGGCGGCAAGTCCATTGTCAACCACAGCAAAGTCAGGAGCAGCGTCACCCACCGTCAGCCCGTGACCCAGCAACGTCATCGGATTTCCTTTAAACGTAATGATTCCTGTTTTTTCATCCATAATCAATCCTCCTCGTCAAGTCCTACCATTTCAGGTAGTTTAGAGAAATCTTCGCCGGAAGTACTATTACCTTCCAGAAGAGACAGAAATTGCATCACCAATCGATAGGTGATACCCCACAGCACCGGCTTGTCATCAACGGGAAGCCTGATGGCCGGCACTTCGATGCGTTTTTCATCAAAAGCGACACTGCTCAGAAGATGGCTTTTCGGGTCCCGCAGGTCGGAAAGCGTAACCCAGAACAGATCATCCACCTCTTCATTCAGGACCGGACGGTAACTTGTCCGATCTACACCGAACAGACAGCAGGAAACCCTCACCGGCAGATTGGCTCCCATAATGTCGGGAAGCCGCCCCAGATAACGACCCAGCGCCAGATCAATCCCGACCTCTTCATACGTTTCCCTGACGGCCGCCTGACACTCCAGTTCCCCTTCTTCCAGTTTGCCCCCCGGAAATGCAACATGCCCTGACCACGGGTCCAAGTCATGAGCGGCACGCTGGATAAAAAGAATTTCCATGTCGTTTGCGGCCTGATGCAATATCATGGCTACCGACGCGCGCGTACGACCGCCTGCATCAGGTACTGCATCACTATTAATGTGCATGGCAAGCAATTCTGTAACACGATTGAACACACAATCCTGCTCTGGTGGCAAAGCTTTCATAACTCCGATTATTCCTCTATGGATTAATTCACATACTTACCGTATCATTTACCAGCGTCAAGAAAATTATATCAGGACACTCACTATGCCGCAACAACTGCCATCCACTTCTGAGCCGCAAGTTTCAATCCTCATGCCGGTCCGCAACGAAGAGCGCTATCTTCAGGCTGCGCTGGTCTCCCTGTATCGTCAAACCAGTTCCTCCTGGGAGCTGATTGCAGTAGATGACGGCTCAAATGACGGAACGGCGGAAATTCTTGCTGATTCCGCTCGCAGAGACGGCCGTGTCCGCATAATAAGGCGCGAAGGAGGCGGATTGGTAGCGGCGCTCAATGCCGGCCTGGAAGCCTGCCGGGCACCACTATTGGCCCGCATGGACGGTGACGACATCTGCCATCCCCGGCGCCTGGAACTGCAGGCGGCCTATCTGAACACGCATCCCGGCATCGGACTGGTCGCCTGTAACTTCCGGCATTTTCCGCGAACCCACCTCAAACAGGGCATGATTGACTATGAGTTGTGGCAGAACAGCTTGACCATGCATTCCCTGATCATCCGCGATCTGTTTGTAGAGTCGCCTTTTGTCCACCCCGGTATCATGACGCGGCGAGCTCTTCTGGAAGACCTGGGCGGGTACCATACCAACACGTGGCCCGAGGACTATGATCTCTGGCTGCGTATGGCTGGGTCGGGCATACAATTTGCCCGCGTACCGCACACACTTTTATTCTGGCGCGACCACCCCGAACGGGCCACCCGCACGATGGACGAATATTCATTACATGCATTTCGCGCCTGCAAATGCCACCACCTGCTGCGTGGTTTTCTACAAGGCATGCATGACATCGTTATCGCCGGAGCTGGACTGGAAGCCCGGGCGTGGCAACGCTTGCTGACTGCTCGGGGTATATCGGTTTCCACCTGGTTGGATGTTGACCCGCGAAAGATCGGGCGTATGCTGCACAATGCTCCCGTCATCTCACCGGATGATCTCCATCTGAATGGCAGAAAAATGATCGTGGCCATAGGCGTACGCGGTGCCCGCGAAAAGTTCCGGATTGTGGCGGAAAAACGTGGCTGGCAGGAAGGCATAGACTTTGTGTGCGTCGCGTGATAAAAAATGCAGCGGCCAACAGAGCAAAGGGTATAAAAGAAGGAGTTACAGATGCTACCAAGCAAAGAGGAAATGGCCCTTACGATTGATGAAGCCGAGTGGAGCTCTCTGCGAACCCACTTGCATCGCGGCGGACTGATTCTGGTTGATGATTCTCTGGATTTGGCGGATACCGCCCATAAAGTCGCGGCCGATGACGTCGAAATCATTCAGAATCTGGTTGAAGATGGCAAAATAGGCAAACCATCCGACTCAAAAGTCCGCTTATGGGAAGAGGATCAGCACAAAAAGTTCGCAATGCTGATTGTCAGTCCGTACGTGCTGTTTCAGGAAAAGATGCCGACATTTCATTAATTCAATATGAGGTTAAAAAGTGGATTTGACACTTAACGATACTGAAGCACGTGTTTTAGGCAGTTTGATAGAAAAGGAGCTGACCACACCGGAGTATTACCCGCTGTCACTCAACTCTCTCACTAACGCCTGCAACCAGAAATCCAACCGGGACCCGGTGATGGCTCTGACGGAAGAAGCTGTCGTGCGGGCCTTGGATTCACTCCGCTTCAAACAACTGGTGGTACTTTCTGCCGATGGCGGCCGGGTGCCGAAGTATCGCCATCTGCTGGCGGAAAATTTGGGTTTGCTGCCTGCCGAGATGTCGATCATCTGTGAGCTGCTGGTACGTGGGTCGCAGACTATTGGTGAGTTGCGTACCCGGGGGGAGAGGATGCACCCTTTTGGCAACCTGGCCGCAGTTGAAGAGGTACTGCAGGAGTTGATTCAGCGGGAAAACCCGCTGGTTACCCTGATGCCACGGCAACCAGGGCGGAAAGAGGGACGCTATGCCCAGCTTTTTTCCGAAATACCGGAGTATCACGAGGACAATGTCGAAGCGCGCCCAGAAGCTGCCCGGCAGCGAGTGGTGGCAGAAAATGACCGCATTGTGACGTTGGAGGAAGAAGTTGCCGCCCTGCGGAACGAAATTTTCGGCTTGAAACAGTTGATGGCAGAGTTTAAAGCGCAGTTTGAGTAACTTCTTTGTCTTCAATCCAGAACCTTCTCTGCAGTTCATCCATCAGAGGCTTAAGGCTCTTGCGGTCACAGGCCGACACCATGACGCTGTTCTGGGTTCTGGCCGATTGGCGAACGCGTAAAAACGCAACCATATCTTTCTTTTTCATATCGTTCAGCATATCAGCCTTGTTGTACACCAGAAGTTCCTGCTTGTCTCCCAGCTCCAACTCCGCCAGAATCGCGCGCACCTGGGCAATCTGATCTTCAAAACGAGGATGAGACGCATCCACCACATGGAGCAGTAAATCGGCATCGCGCATCTCTTCCAATGTCGCCTTGAAAGCTCCCATCAGAGATTTCGGGAGAGAACGGATAAACCCGACCGTATCGGTGATTATCACTTCACGATCACGCGGGAAGCGGAGGCGACGACTGGAGGTATCAAGCGTTGCAAACAGGAGGTCCTCCGTGAATACATCACTCTTGGTCAGGGCGTTCAGCAGAGTCGATTTTCCGGCATTCGTATAGCCGACGATCGATATGATCGGCACTCCGGCCTTGACCCTCTGTTTCCGCCGTTGATCACGCCCCTGGGAAAGTTCTTTGAGTTCCCGTTCCAAGCTGGCAATGCGGTCACGGATACGGCGCCGGTCAGTTTCCAGCTTGGTTTCCCCAGGCCCGCGCCCACCAATCCCCCCCATTAGTCGTGACATCTGCACGCCACGACCGGTCAGGCGCGGCAACAAATATTTAAGTTGAGCCAGCTCTACCTGCACCTTGCCGTCAAGCGTTTTCGCCCGCCGGGCAAATATGTCTAGGATCAGCTGACTACGGTCGATAACTTTCAGTTCAGTCATCGCAGAAATACACCGCATCTGGGCCGGAGTCAGCTCCTGGTCAAAGATCAGCATGCTGGCGCCCCGTTGCATTGCCCTGATGACGACGTCACGCACCATCCCCTCTCCCATCAGAAAACGGGGATTAAGTTTTTTCGGCCTCTGAATGAATTCGTCAAGTGCTTCCACATTGGCAGTGCGAGCCAGTTCACGCAGCTCAGCCATCGAATCTTCTGCTTCCTGTCGGGTTCCCGAAGTCGTTACAGAAATCAGAATTGCACGCTCCAGAACATCCTTGGTTTTTGATGCTGTGCGGGCCTTTTTTTCCAGATCGGCTTCCAGCTCCTGGATGAAGTGAATACAGTCGAGGTCAATTCGATCCAGCGCGACAACAGGGTCAACGACGGTGCTTGCCCCCCTTTGATCTGGTGATAGCCAGGCCAGCTGGGCGTAAATCTGGCTCTTGGCGGGAGAATACAGCAGAGCCGCCAGCAGATCAAAACGCAACAAGGAAAGGTCGGTCAGATCGTCTTCAGAGACCGACTCGTTTTTCAGGTGGGTGTGAATCAAACGCAGGCCGCGCATAACCCTTTTTCCAAGCGGGTAATCGCGCAGTTCGGGAATCACCATGCCTTTTTCATCGCCGACAATGACATATTCCACATTGCCGGTGCGGTTGACAAGAATTCCGATTTGACGGCGCAGTTCAGTTGAAAGTTCGACAAGACGAACAGCCAGATCATGGGAACAGAATTCAGCCACAGGGACGCGCCTGCGGTACAGGCGTTCCAACGACTGGATCTGTTC
>JABBNX010000016.1:6538-36345 GCA_019352135.1 Pseudomonadota bacterium | reverse complement strand
ATGGTTTCTGGTCTTTTTTCTGATGCTTTCGCTTCTTTAAGTGCTTCTGTGACAAACCGTTCAACAATGGATTGCATTGCTCCACCGTCCGGTTTGGAGCGGGTTGAGATATTCCGCATCATTTCTGAATAGAGTGACTTGGCTTTTCCACCTGTAGCGTGGAGCCTTCTGTCAGGAGTCAAGTCTGCATGGGCAGTAACAAGCCTCTTTTCAAGGGCAATGCTTCGCACCAGATTCAGGAAGAATGTTTTGCCGGAGCCGTATTCACCAATGACAAAGCGGATACCGGAGCCATTGTCAGCAATTCGTTCGATGTCCTTGATGAGAGCAGCAATTTCGTTTACCCGCCCAACCTGGATAAGGTGCTGACCGGTACGAGGCACAACCCCGGCACGTAATGATTGTATGACGGCGTCCCGGTCTTTTGGACGAATTGTGGTAGTCACGCGGTAAGCTCCTTGGCAAAAACAATAAAATTAAAACAACATGCCCTTAAAAAAATGGGTTATAGAATATCAATCATGCTAGTAACAAGCTATATTTTATGAGTATTCACTCAAAATTTATCATGAATCTGAATGCACGGCGAGTGTAATAGGACCACAATTATACCAACAACCGTCACGTACCGCCCGCCATACAATGTATTCATCATGCGACCTGCCATTGGTTGCAACCCATATATGAGTAATTTCTGGTGGCAAGAGAACAGGCTCTTTTGGCAGTTCGCAGTCTACAAAGGCAATCCAAGGCAAGTAATTTCGTGGGTGCATGTATAAAAACAGGTGTCGTTCCTCTGTCTGAGCTGCTTTAAGCTTTTTGCAATTATCAATCTTCTCTACTTCCTTATGTACCGCCTTAGTGAATGCATCTATTTTAACTATGCCACCGCTACTAGGCGAAGAGATACAAATGTAGCCGGATGGGTTCCAGTTTGTAGCCGATCCCCCCAATACCTTTAAGTCGTTCCAGATTTTACGCACACTTTCATATTCATGAGCATGGATAAAAGAACTGAAAGTTGTTAGGCCATCTTTTTCAACATTGGCTAAATATCTATCTATCTGCAACTTTATGTTATTGATTCTTGCCCCTTGGTCAGGATGAATATACCAATCTGACTTACAAAGTTTTCTCTGCACAGAGGGACCGCCTTGCCTATTTCTCAGCGCACTTATAGTTTCTTCAGTACTTTCATCCATCGAGGCTGTTACCTCCATAGTTGCAGTGCGACCGTTGGCATATATTAGATTGAAATCGTGTTCGCCATGGCTCTGTTGCAGCTGGTACTTCATTTGAGAGCCAATCTCTATAGCCTCAACAACAGCAAGCGCAACAGCTTCAGGATGTCTCATACCTTGTGCCTCGTGCTCAAATTCAACATATACTAGATTTTAAAAATAGATTTGTTCTCATATACCCAACCTATCTACAATCCCCGGATCAATTTCAATCCGGCCATCACCTTCAAAAAACGGACTTCCAAAGTGACCGTATGAAGCATCGTTGATACTGTCAAGAGTACCATCCAGCATCAAATTATGCTCAGCTGCAAGTGTTTCCAGCTCTTCTCGTTCCCAAACAAGCTTGGTTGCCAATATCCGCATAAATGTGAAGGCTTCGGCATCAAGTCCAATAAACAAATCGGGAGGCGTCGGTAAATCCGTTAATGACTTGATTGCTGATGATTGTTCCGCCTCTGAGAAAATATTATTGAGGATTGAAGACACCACTTTTGTCTCAGCAATTTTTGCTTCAATACTGTCCATATCGAGAGTAAATTTCTCCACCGGTTTGGGTGGTGATGGAATAGCAAACCCTCGCTTTCTTCCTGAGTTGGCTGTTTGTATGGTAATGGGTTCGTTGGTGATACCAACATCGTTGAACATTCGTTGGGTGTTCAAACCAAGCATATTAAAAATATCCGTAAGATTTTTAACCTCGCTCGCTTCGATATGTCCACCTGTCTGAATCGTTTTTATCAAAAATATTTCCAGCAATTCAATTTGATCCTGTTGCAGTGATTTCAGCAATTTCTTTACATTATCAGAGCCCAACAGAGAAAGCCGAATACATTCGGCGTTATTAAGCAACTTAATTCTATTAGAAAAGTCATTAACTCCGCAAAAAAGAGAGTATATCAATTTTGCACGAGCTCTCAGTCTCTTGCATATATTCGTATCCAGACTTAACCATGGAAAAAGATTCTCTTCGAAAAATATTTGTGCCGGAGAACCAGCAAAGCTTCCACTTACTGCAATTACAGCAATTAAATCTAACGCCTCTACTGTAGTAAAATATTCCATTGTTGGTAAGCGTGACGCTTTTTCACCCAATCTAAATAAAACCACATCCTGTTCAATTGTTGGAATAATAAAACTAAACCATGGATCAGGCTCGATACCAACATTCAAACCAGCAAGAAGTTTTGAAATACTTACAAACATAGGCTTAAAGTCAAAAATGGGCTGATTAATCGGTGGTATTTGCTGTAGCAGAGAAGAGAATGGTAGCAAAACCATATCGTCAGAATAAATCTGTTCTTTCGTTCTGTTTGTCAGATTATGAATTACCTCCCCCATTTTTCTTCCTAGGAGTGGTTTGGGAAGATGTGAAAGCGCTTCAATGGAATTCCTGTCATGCGGGTTTTTGGCGAGATAGCGGCTGTAGTTTTCAAGTTCGTCGGCACAGGTGGCTACTATTTCAACGAGTTGCGACGAAGGATCATCAACTTCAGAAAGATCGGGAAAATATTGATCTGGTAAATTGACAAGTCCACCAAAGGAAGGACTTGCTGGTTTGTAGGTTGCCAACATACCATCTTTACTCAGTTTCAGCTTCAAACCGTCTGCATATTCTTCTCTGTACCGAATACCGAACAATTCACGGAATTCTTTTGGGCAAAGCTGAACAGACATTTTTTGTGGTATTAATAGGCCATTAATTCCACAAGCAAGCGCCCATTCGTCAGGCAAACAAATGCAGTCCTTGGACATCTGGCCTAATGCTATCTTGAAGATAAAATCAAGAAACTTAACAGCGTGTTCGTGGAAAGTGACCTTATTCCCATATATAGATAGTAAGCGCTCAACTTCAGAAAATATCGCAGGCACTTCGCTTCTCGCTAACTCTGAATCTCTGGTGTCCGCTAGAATCCGGCGTTCCAGACCGAAGAGAAAGAGAAACACATACCCAATATGTACATACGGATCTTTTCTGCCGGTGGAAAGCCATTTTAGGTAAGCTGCACGACAAGCTGGAGTAATGCTTGAGTAGTAGTTGCTGCTCAAGTGCTTTCCGCGATGATCGGGGCGTGCGCTGTTAATTTCAAGACTGATGTCGATAAGAGATGGTTCTGTGCTTTTCCCGTCAACAGACTTTAAGCCACTACCAAAGTAGATAAATCCGCCAGATATGGAATATCTTTCTATTGCAACAGATTTCCCTTGTGGTATCCAGAAAGAATCTGGATCACCCGTCAGTTTTTGAATGTTATCGATATCATCAATAAGAATGCGATCAAAGTTTGAATGGAAATTTGCATCCATTGGAGTCAGCTGTCTTTGATTTACACAGGTGTTGATGGGTACGGAGATTTTGTCTGTATTTTGAGTCATAATAAAATTCACATTTAAGGCATCAGCAAATAATGTTGTATCCATGCCGCTGGGATGGTTTGATAGAATACCATGCCGCAGTCAAGCCTTAATTCCCGTGACTGAAAGTTTGGATTTGCCAGCCGGTAGCACCACGATTTAAGAAAGTCGTTTGCCAAATTAGGAACCTCTCCTTTACCACGCATTACATCGATGCTGACAAATGGGTGTGCAGCTTTTAGCGCAAGATCGCCAGGGATAGCAACCTGTATCACACATGGTTTACCGTCACGTGTAAGGAGTTCTCCCCCCTCATGTCCAAGTAGACTGGTAGCCACATGTTTATCAAACTCAGACCCATAGGACAGGTAGTGATTAAAACTATCGGTCAAACCGCACCTTGAAAGAGTGAGGTGTACTTGCCCCTGTCGGTGTCCGGCAATTTCACCTTGCCCGTGCGCCTGTAGTGCAATATCAAGCTGCGATGACATTTCAGGCCACTTGTGATGAGAAGACAAAACTCTGGTTAGCCGCTCACTGCGAGCATCTGCATTCAGGGGAATCAGGCCAAATGTTTGAACAGAAGAAAGCTCTGCATCGGTTAGTCGGGTGCCGTGATAGCCTGCAATATACCCCGATTGAAGCCAAGCCAGCACCACATCAATAATTGCGTTTCGATCTGTAAGCTCAAAAAGGAAATCCAGAGCATCTTCAATGAATTTTGGAGTCGCTTCAACAAGTTTCTGTTTAACAGAATTTGGCAGATAAGGGCATAGTGCAGCCTCAAGTTTGGGTGCCCAGTCATTTATGTTGTCAAAATCAAATACTCTAAGTGCCCTGTCTGCATTTTCTTTTCTCATCAGACCCATAACCTATCATCCAGATCCACCTTCATTCGTCTACGAACAGCATCCCGACAAGTCAAAACCAACTGCACGGTTTTTTCTGCTTTTTGGATCGGCGTTGCCAGCGACTGATCTGCCCATTGTTCCGGTGTCGCCATGAATTTCAACACTTCAGCAGTATCATCCGTCGATTGCTTGACTGCCGATTGAAGCTTAACAAGCAATCCGTCTAGTGTTTCTGAGGAAAATGATCTGATGCCGTCAGTTTCGGAAATCACTTTTTGCTGTTCGTCGTACAACTGATTGAATAATGACTGAACTTCTCTGTTAAATTCAGCAATGGCGCTATTCCTGGCTGATTTATCTTTAGCTGCATTTGAAGCAAGAAAACGATTCATTATCGGATGGAATTGAAGAGTAAAAATCTCATTGTTCTTCCGATGGAACTCATCAAGCAGCGTAAAATAATTCACAAACTGTTGTCTCTTCTCATCGAGAGGACACTCCCTCTTCACAATATCCACTCGTTGCTGTTTTATTTTCTCTGCGGCTGCAATGTCCCGCTGCCGGAGTTGGGGATGCTCAATCACCCTTGCTTCAGACCGGTCTCCACTCAACGCAATAGGCTGTTTATCAGCCAGCTTCGGAACGTCCCCCAGTAACATCCTTTTACTACGCTTGGCTTTTATATATGCAGCAAAAGTCATAACGCACATTCCGAGCAAAAAACTCACCAGTAGCGGCACTATCTCAGATACGGACATATTTCCCTCCCGTCCCATCAGATGGAGCATAACCTGCACGACATTTTTAGCCATGTCAGGGTATAAGGGAGGTAATTTACATTATCGAAAAATCACACAGCTTCTGATTCAAAAGATCATTTTCATATTGAGTCAGGTAGGTGTTTCCGGTGTTCATCAAGGTGTAATAACTATTTTGCCCCATAAAGGTGATATAGCCATTGATGATTGAATCCATTCCTGCCGATAAGTTTGCTTTAGCAGAGAGCATACATTTGGAAACAACAAGGGCATCAGCCTCGTGTTTAATGTTTTGCATATTCATCACTGGACCGGAGAGAGAAATTCGTGACGATGCACCGGCAAGCAACTCTGCCGATTTCCAGCGACTGTAAATATCGTTAAGAGGCAACACCGCTTTGTCATACGCAACTTTGTTGCTTACCTCAGTGATTACCACCGGCGCTACGCTTCCACCGCTATCGCCGCCACTTCCACACCCAGCAACCACTACCACCAAAATCAATACCAGAATTCTCAGTCTCATAACGTACCCCCTTACATTTATTGTAAGGACACCATCGCACAAGACCTCCCCCGTATAACGACCTACGTTATAAATAAAATTGGTTCGTCTCTTAAGGCTTGATATACGCATTCAACCCGATTGTAATTGGCTTTCCATCTACTTCGGCAGTTGTAACTGCGTTCCCCCGCGTACTGGCAACAACAAGAGTTTTACCGGATGCGGATGGAGTCGGTTTTTCCAAATCGATTTCGATACAGAGTTTGTTGCCTTTGATTTCAACCGTCATTGCCATGGTGTCTCTCTCCAATTAATAATTTTTAGATACGGAATTACATTCTCAAATCATCCAGAAATTCAGATGGTACATCACCGCTTGTCACCAGCAGATGATCCCGTGCACGGGTACAGGCCACATACAGCAGATGCCGTTCGGTATCGTACACTTCCTGTAAGTCCGCATCATCAGTTACCGTCTCAATCCGCTCCTGAAGCGGAATGACTTCATCATCGCACGCCATCACTGCTACTGCCCGGAACTCCAGTCCCTTGGCGAGATGCATGGTGCTGATTGATACCTGACCAACTGTAGTTTCAACATTCTCGTCAAGTACCTTGAATGCAATGCCAGCATTTTCAACGGCGGTACATGCTCGGTCCAGTTCTGCTGCCGATCTAACAAATATACCGATTTCATGAGGCTTGATGCCTTCAGCGGATCGATCAGAAAGCCATTTGCCAACAGTTTTCATTTCGTCTTCTGGAGTATTCATTGCTTCAATGGTTGGCATTGGCCCGTTAAAGACCGAAGTAGTTCCAAGCCTGTTTTCAGAATTGCCGTCAACGTCCGAAATTTCAGGGCCTAACAGGCGGTCTGCCTGCATTCTGATCTGATGGGAAGTGCGGTAATTGATCTTCAGAGTTTTAGATCGTCCGCGTAATTCAACACCGAGAGATTTCCATGAGAATGGCTGCTGAAAAATTCTTTGGCCAAGGTCTCCGGCGAAGAACAAGCTGTTTGATCGTCCTTTGCCAAGTGCAGCCAGAAAGCGTAACTGGGCAACATTGATATCCTGAGCTTCATCGACGATACAGAAATCGAATGGATGCTGCTTGCTTTCAGTAAGATGGTTTGCCAGTCTGTTGAACATACCGGCGCTCGTAATCATTTTCTGCGATTGAAGACTGGATTGAACCTGCTCGAAGATCGACCAGAACAGCTTACGTTGTTGCTCAGTCAGGCGGGTCTTTCGTCCCAGCCTTGTGACATCGCGATACGACTCCCAGCTGTCCAACTGCCAGGCATCAACTACTTGCTCCCATTCTGTCCACAAAAAGTGCGGGCTGAACTTGTTACCTTCGACCGTTACTGCCACCTTTGAAATAAGCTGACTTACGATCTCACGAGTCGCCACCTGTGCCCGGCCAAAGTTCATCTCGTAGAGACGTAATCCGATTGTATTCATGGAGTGAACATCGATCCGCTCACCGAGACGCGGCTCACTACCGATCAACCGCTTCAGCTTTGTTCTCAATGCGCTTGCCAGGGTATCGGAGAACGTGGTCAGCAATACTCGTGCATCTGGATTGCTACGGGTTAAGTAAACAGCACGGTGCAGAGCTACAATGGTTTTGCCCGTACCCGCTGAACCGGATACACGTGCCGGTCCGCTATAATCTTTCTCTACCAGTTGTCTTTGTGCCGGGTGGAGAAACACTGTCCATTTTTCCCACGGGTAATTGAGAGCATTTTCCAGTTCTTCCACGTTATTCATCACACGGAAACGGCGTTGAGCATCAGGATGATCAAAAGGATTTGTACCTACAGCTGCTGGTTGGGGCTGTTGCGGCTTTCCGCCAGTCGCCAGTTCCAGCAATGCTTCGGCTGCCTCGGCAGGGAGATGGTCGGCAAGTTCAAGGATGGTATCTTCATTCGCGCTGCGGACATCATTCAGCCATTCTTTTGGTACACCGTAGCCAAGCAGGGCATCTTCTGCAATATGCTCAAACAATGGCAGTTTTGGTTGAACCAGTTGTGGGGATTCCACGTATCTGGGGATGGTAATTTCCTGAACAGTCTCCCGAATCTCCACTAACTGAGCTGCACCAGTCTTTGGGTGAATCTCCAGCTTGCGCCGCTCCCCCCATTGGTAAGCAGGGTCGTGGTGGTCCACATAACAGAGAAGAAGGCTATCGGCTGACTTGTGGACGATTATTCGTAGATCACTTCCAGCCCGTACCGACCAGAAGTTCTTGTCCCTGGCTTTTTCGAGTTTGTGGAAGCTCATGCTCGGGTTGGCGGGGTTTAATTGCAGGTCAAAGGCTGTAGTTTTAACAAATTTTTGCTCATCGCCAGTCAGTTTAGCGAGACTATCGGTAAATGTATCTGCTATGCGGAATTCCATTAGAGAGTTAAGTCCTTTTTATCAATAAAATGATGTTCAGAAGACACACTCCATTTTAAATAAGTGTCAATAGATGGCGAAGATTATTGTGTAACTTGTGCTCAATCTCCTCTAAAGACATATTCCACAGCACAGCAAGTTGAGCAGAAACAAGCTGAACATCCCAAGGCATAGAAGAGTGACCATCGATCTGAACGAAAGGTCCATCTGCTTCAGTTAAAACCCGCTCAATTGGCATGCTTTTAATCAAATTGTGCGATTTATTTGTAAAAAGCATGGCTGGTCCTACGCTAAACCAGCAGTTTAATGAGATCGCTCGATCAAGATCGCGTTTACTCCCAGTAAACCAGTGTAATACTGTAACCCCAGCTTTTGGATATGCCTCTAACCTGTCCAAGACTTCTGAGGTAGCACGTCGGCTATGGATGGACATCATTCGTCCACCTACGCGGGTACAGCTTTGAAGGATGTGATCAAAGACTGCATTTTGATCAACCCAATGCTTCTTGAACTCTGGTGCCCCATCCAGACCAATCTCACCGACGTATTGAGTCTCGGTCAAATATTCATCGAATAGCTCCAGTTCAATTCTACGCAGATGGGCAATTTGAGGATGTAACCCTAGAGCAGTTCTGATTTTTGAGCCAGGTATTGCTAAAGCGGATGTACCTTTCCAGGCACTCGGTGTTGTCGTAACAGAGAGAACATAAATACCCCGGTTGTTGCACTCCTTCGCCACTGATATTGGATCAGGATACAGATCAAGGTGGGCGTGAAAGTCAATCATTTCACTCCCAGTGCATTCAGCAAGGTGCGCACCTCTAACAGACCACGTTCGACGGTTTGCTTCAGTTCTTCTTTGTCTGTAACAAGGCCCGAACTGAGTGTTGCCCCAAGCCACCTGGCGATACCTAATTCACCGCATTCAGTGATCCCAATAAGCGCTGAACGCACATCATCAAAACCAGCGTGGTCGTTGTCATTAATTGCAAGGTTATTGTATTTGTAGCGAGTAGAGTCTTTTTCTTTCCATGCATAAAATGCTGCACGCCTGATAAGGCATGGAATACATCGACCACAATGGCAATATCCGTATTGCTTGAATCTTCCACAGCTCGTAGTATTTGAAGCATGTGCTTTGAGTGTGTTTTGATCCGCACATTCTCTCAACATCTCACCCTTAGTTTTGAATTGATAAGGATTGACTAAGCGAACCCGTAATCCTGCTGCATCAAGCAACTGCTGTAATAAAGACAGCACTACAGGATGAGTTGTACGAGTGCTAAGACTCCCGAGTCGGCCTCCTGTGAGAGGTGGGTTAATAGCGATGAAGCCATTTTCGCATACATAGAGGGTGATCTCTTCGCCAGAATGGTAACGAGCAAGGGTAGTTGCAACTAGCACTCCATATGCGAGAAAGATAATAGAACGACCACGTTGAGAGGCAGGACTTTCTGAATTTGGGACTTTAGCATTATGATTAACCTGGAAGTGCCGCAAACCACCGCCAATTTCAGCAGCGAAAGATGTCTGCTTTTTTGCATCCCCACGCACGGTTTGGCTGACTGCAAATGGTTTTTTCCCAGCGGATACAAGATCGAGAGTACCTATATAGCTGTCGAGGCCACCTGATAACAGCACAGCACAGTCTTCTTCTGGTAATGTCGGAGGACAGTTGGGCCTGGGAAGAATCCCACCATCTATAAACTGGACTCTCCAGATATCTGTGGTTAGAAACTGTAGCAGTTTCTCGACCATAACAGCGTGATCATTCCAGAACCTTGAGTCTACAACCGACACAGTCAGATCAAATTCTCTTGTCCATCCATCAGGACTTTTCTTGCGGTGTCCTGCCAGATCAGCAGAGACCACAGCAAGTGCTAATGACAACAAGTCCCATGCTTTTGGCGCAGGAAGAAGTTTTTTCCGAACAATTTCTTTCAGCACGGCAATCCCTGCTGAGCCAAACGCCGGGTTATTTACGTGACCATACAAAACAACATTTAGATCACTATCGATGGTGCCAAAATTAAAATCAGGAAGAGCGCAGGTAATTTTCATTCGGCGTACCCCTCAAAGACTTGAAACGTCTCCCTAAGTCCATTCTGGACAATCTGTGTGATGCGACCTTTAACTAACCGCTGTCCTCCATCTTGTAATTTTCTAAATGAAGCGGCAACAGTTTCCTTGATGTATTCGCGAACCTCCTTGAGTCTCGCAAGCCCTGTAGTTGCACTTGGCGCAGCTTCTATGATCTTCTTTCCAACATCCAGCTGAAAACGGCGGAACACGTCAGCAGCAACATAACACTCAATGGCTAATTCTCGCTGTTGGTCTTCAAGGTTAAGCAGATCTGCATCAGGATACTTTGTGAGAACTTCAGACAATGCATCTTTTATCGCGGCTCGACTGGCTTCAGTGTCTTGCGTGCCATCAACTGGCCTAATAGCTTCGACAACTGCATCCATTACTTCATCAGCCGACCGTCCCGACATAAGGACCGGATCAAGTTGACCCCCAGCAGCTGTGAATTGACTAGAAGCGCCTCCAGAAAGTGCTGAATTCAATGCACTTGCAGTTTGTGCAGTCCCGCTAAAACGGCGAGTCGCAGTGGCACTTCCCCCGTATCCGCCACGGATATAACGACCAACTCCACGGCGCATACTGTCATTCCCCCCGCTATTCGAAAATTCTCTTAAACTGCGTCGTGAATTTCCAAAACGTCCAGCAGGTGCTACAGGAATGGGTTGTCGCGGTTCCGTTCCAGATGGCCTCTCTTGATTGTCGCCTTCACGCGGGGCATTATCAGGGTTCTCTTCCGCAGGCATCCCAGGCAATGGAATATCTGGAACCCATGGTGGCACCATCGGGACACCTGATGGCGAGCCATTACTAGATTGAGACGTTCCCATTATCCCTCCTCTGTTTTATTGCACTTTTTACTGGCTTAATTATATCGCTATCTTGTTCCCACGTAGAGAACACGCTCTTTGACCATACCCGATCCGCAATTTTCGGAACAATATTTGCCTTGATTTGTGTGCCTGGTCTTTCTTTCAGAAAACCTGCAAGTCGCTGGCCTTGAGGCGGGTCAACCTCAGCAATTACAAGACAGGCATCTAAAATTGGTGGGACTCCCCACTCCTGTTCCTGCCGCGCCTTGTCGAGAAGTCGATCCATGATCACAGAAATTTCCGAACGTGCTACTGAGCTGAAACGATCCTTTATGCTACTTGCCATGTCTGGATGTTCGAGAAGTGCAGTAAGCAGTTCAATCGTTTCTGATGACAATCTGTCCTCGGGAGTTATGAGTGGAACATGTTCTCGACTGACGTAAAGAACGCCGCGCAAATCACGATCCCCAAGTTGCGGAGGAAGTTGCAACCACTCCTTAATAAATGATTCGTCCCATGGTGCTTTTAGATCCAGCGGCTCGCCAGAAACAACCTTCCGTTCCCAGTCTGAAAGGAAGACCGGTTTGCCTTGGTCGTTCTCAGTGACC
Organism: Pseudomonadota bacterium; assembly: GCA_019352135.1. GTDB lineage: Bacteria > Desulfobacterota > Desulfuromonadia > Geobacterales > Pseudopelobacteraceae > JACRCG01. The sequence continues at coordinate 24,728 of JABBNX010000016.1, read as the reverse complement.
GACTTGATCAAGGCGGCATATGCTTTCGGATCTCCACAACGCTCAAACAATAAAACCTTTGCAAGAACAGATTCATCGACACCCACTCCCTGTGCACGTGACATCGACATGCGAATAGACTGGGCATTCAAGAAGCGTTTAATCAGACGAGGATTGCCTGCTATGCCTGTGGCGCTAGTCATTAACGGAGCCAGCCGATCAGCGGCATCCAACCGGGCAATCAACTCATCCGGCAACGTAATGTTCAAACTCCTAAGAAACGGAAGATCAACACGTTTTCCTTGCCATGTTTTGCTAAGCTGTTCACAAACGCTACTACGGAAGATTTCCTTGTCTTCAGCATTAAGGCTGCTGTTTTCGATAAACAACAGCATCATGTAGGCACGTACTTCTTGAGTGCCAAGGGGTGGCACTCGAATTGGCACCTGAATGAGTTTGTCGAAGTAGTTGGTAACAAGATCGTCATCAACGCCCTGAAAATGCCGTTTGACAGCGTGTTTTATCATCTGGTCATCAGCAGCAATGACAAAGGCTGTGTGCTTCAGGAACAGAAGCAGTCGTATTGCTTCCAACGTTGAAATAGTCGTTTCAGGAAGACACCTATCGAGATCGTCAATCAGTACAACCAGAGTAACTCCCATCTCTTCCAGAGCTTCTTCTAAACTTTTTCTCAAAGCATGTATTTCTTTTGGAGGCGACGATACTTCTTTCTGTTTAATCAAGCCTGAAGCTGACTTGCTAAGTTTAACGCCAGTCTCTTCAGCGTCTCCAATAGTGTCACCATCGAAACTCCCAGTTAAGGCATCTTTTCCGAGGCTTATCGCTTCGCCAATCAGTCCTACAGGCGGCAGACCAAGTGCTAATGCAGCAACGGAGCCAGCGACCAATTTGGCAGCACGAAACCAATTGACTCGCTTAATCAGGTCCATTGTCTTCTCAACACCATTTTTGCGTTCCAGCGCCTCACTCAATAGTGCTGTTGCTACAACCTCGATCAGAGCTGCACGAGCATCGTCATAACCTTGGTAGAGCCATGCGTTAAACTCAACAAAAATAAATTTGCTATTTTCACCTGTTGACCGTTCAGCAAGTTCTCGATGAATGAGTTTGATCATAGAGGACTTTCCAACACCCCATGCACCAGAGACACCAATTGAAATTGGACGTGATTGTGCTTGTTCAATTATTTCTGCAACGGTGCGAGCAACACCGCCAAAGTTCAGAAAATCTTGTTCAGTTTCATGGTCAGTCCACATTGTTTGTCTCCTGCGCCTTATTCTGTGCAGCCCTATATTTGTTAAACCCGAAACACCTTCATAACCTCATCCCCCAGGTGGTTAATCACCTTCACTGCAATCCTCCCGGTTTTCGGTTTATCGAATGGCCGGGAGGTGTCGCTGTTCAGTGATGCCCAAGCATCTTCATTGATCTCTGCCTTGAGGGTGGTCTTCAGTGATTTGTAAGGATCGTTTGCGCCCAGGAAGTAGGCGTGGCGGACGAAAAAGCTTTCTTCGTTGTAGTCGGTGTCGATGAACCAGCAGGCAATGCCTTCAGCACCGTCGCTGCGAACTTCGCCGGTGTTGGGGTGGAATACGTCAACACCGTTGACCTTGACCTGGATCTGGCCATCGGCTGCATCGAGGATATCGATATCTGGTTCGCCGAAAATGACAAACAGATTGCCTTTGCCGGTGTTCTTGAGATCGTCGGCCATGTGCAGATCTGCGTTCATGCGTGCTTTAAGTACCGGAATGCGGCCGAGTTTGTCGAATTCCGATGAGTGGGCATCATAGTTAAAAGCACAGGCAATCAGGACATCAAAACCGGCATCACCAGCTTCACGGGCAGCAGATACCAAGTCGGGACGGGAGACTGTTCCAAACTCAGGTCCAATGAAGATAGCAGCACGTTTTTCTGTACCTGATTCCTCATAGCGGCCTTCTGCACAAACCATATCTCCTGGCCAGGGCGTTAGGGCAGTAAAGACGATTTTATCTTCCTTATGGGCCTGCTGAACACCGGCTGTTTTGAGGTTTTCCAGAATCATCTGGACGAAATCACGCTCCCCGCCATAGCCTTCTTTGGATTCTGCGGCAGTATCGATCAGTTCGTCATCTGCGCCAACTGCCAATGTTCGATGTGGTGACAGACTCTCAACGGTAAATGGTCCAGCAACGCGAACTTTTTTCTTGTCTTCGTATGGCTTATCATAAAGGAATTCTGAATCCGCTTTTGCAGCGATTGATGCATCGATTTCCTTCTGCCTGGAGATACGATGCCCCCACCAATCTGAATGCCGTTTTTTGGCGTCGTCCGTCCAATTTTCTTCAGCATCACGCGGAATTTCCCACTCCTGCCAGTTCTTTCCGAGTAATTGGTTTAGATTTTGTTGCAGTGGTTCAAGTGTTTCTTGAAATTTCTCCCAAACAACATCGATCTCGGCGTTATTGGCAATGGACTTTAGAGTGATATGTGGAACACGCTCATATACAAAGCCTTGGCGGATATTGTCACGTGTCGGTAGGGTTGATGGAATAGTTCGGTTTATTTCAGCTTCTTTCTGCTGACCATCTTTGGAATCAACCAACAGGTAATAGGGATAGCGGGCACCCATTATGCGAGCTCGAGCTAGAGCAAGAGCAACTCTAGAAGTGTCGATGGTAATCCAGCGACGACCCCATTGTTCAGAGACGTTGGCCGTTGTGCCGGAGCCACATGTTGGATCAAGTACAAGATCACCTGGATCAGTAGTCATTAGAATACAACGCTGAATTATTTTATTGGCGGTTTGAACAACATACGTCTGCTCTTCAGTAAAGCTTCCCGCACCTCCATCCGTCCACATGTTTGACAATGGAATAACAGGGTTGTCCTGCATTAAATAGGCATAACGTAAATTGTCTCCGACTTGAAATATTCTACTTGCTGCTTTAATTCGGTTGAGACCATCGCAACCAACGCTCCACTGCCGATTTGAAGGTGGCTTAAATGATTTATTTTGGAACTCGTACACGTCTGAACGAGTCTTACTTTCGTGCTGTGAAGTGAGTGAAACGCTTTGCGCTAAAATACGATTACTGATGTTAAGGCCAAGTTTATTGGCCTGTGTTTCTGTCACAACAGTACCATCTATATCCCAATAATATCGAAATGCTCCTACTCCTTCAGATGTGACATCTCGGAAAGTAAGAATCGATCGATACTTACATGCATTTTTTGACTTAGAAAACCAAACTAAATAGTCACAAACTGAAGCTAATTTTTTGTCAGTTAAACTTCCAGTCTTCTTGAAAGATATCAATGCTATAAAATTGTCTTCACCAAAAACTTCTTCCATTACTGTTCGGACACGATGAACATTCTCATCACTAATTTGAACAAAGATTGAACCCGATTCAGTCAACAAATCCCTTGCAACAGTTAAACGATCACGAAGATATGTCAGATATGAGTGAATTCCGTCACGCCAAGTATCACGAAAAGCCTTTACTTGCTCAGGTTCGCGAGTAATGTGATCAACCTTACCGTCAGTAACATCACGGCTAGTTGTTGACCACTGAAAATTAGAATTGAACTTGATCCCATACGGTGGGTCAAAATATACGCATTGCACTTTCCCACGCAGTCCTTCCCGTTCAGCCAGTGATGCCATTACTTGCAGGCTGTCACCCAGGATCATTCGATTGGCCCAGTGTGAGTCGTGCTGGTAGAATTCCGTCTTGGCATTCTCGCTTGGCAGACCGTTGAAATCAGCAAATAGGTCAAACTGTGCCTCAGTCTCTTTCACATCGGCTTTGGTTTGGCGCAACAGGTCATCAATCAGAACCTTTGGGTGTACCTTCTCCTGTATATAGAGAGGAGGTGCTTGCACCACCAGATCAGACCAATCCTGTTCATCCTTACCACGCCATACAAGTTGCGGGTCAAGATCACGATTGCGGCGCTCATATGCAATGTGAACCGGATTCTTATCGGCGTCATACATAAGCGACTGATGCTCGGCGGTGGGTATATTCTTACGGGTCGCTTCCTCGTGATTGAGGGTTTCGACAGTAACTCTTGTTGGTGCTTTTGCCATTGGTCAATTCCTTATCGGTGTACATTTTCTGCGAAATAATGTATAAATATCCCTATGAAACAGCAAACACTCAGCCAGACCAATAAATTCCTGCTTGATCCTGAAAAGCGGCGTCAGGCTCTGCTCCGATCGGTTCTCTCTTCTTCAGCAGTTGAAGGAATTAAGATGACGGCACAGGAGTTGGTGAATCTGCAGCAAAGCGCTACCCTTCAGAGCGGCTCTGCTCGATAATCCTCTTGAAAATGTCTGCCATCGGTTTGTAATCTTCTCCCAAACCTGTCCTGACAGCAGCAAAGTATGCTTCCCGGCGTGCACCTTCCATCTCATCGAATACCAGCATCGGCAGACCCGCCTGTAATCCCATCAATATTGCTAATAGTCGCGACAGTCGGCCATTACCTTCCCGGAATGGGTGAATCAGCACCAGTTCGACATGTACTATTGCCAGTGATAACGCAACCGTATCATCGTCGCCGTGGCAAGGGGTATGACGTGCCAGGATATCCTTTTCAAAATTATCCATCAGCTTCGGAATATAGGCCGGAGCCGCAAATGGAAAGCCACCTTTGCTCATCATCACTTGACGGTAACTGCCTGCCCAAGGGTAGATACCGCCCAGCCATGCACGATGCATTGAACAGATGTCATCAGCTGAAAAGCAGTGGTCCTGATCGAAGCTGTCGAACATTTCCTCCGTTGCCTTCAGCAGTGCAAGAGTCTCGGCCTGTTCCATCCCGGCTACAGTCGTAATGCCGCATAGGTTTTTGAGAACTGAATTGTTTGAACCAGGCTCATATTCGTTCTCTTCAAGCCCGGTAGTATCGTAACGACCATCCTGTTTCATCACTCAGCTCCAGATGTGTTTGAGGCAACAGATTCAATCATTTTATTGAATTCAGCTTCAACTCTGGCTTCAAAGTTAGATTCGATCTGATACACTTCGGTAAACTCGGCAAAAGCCCACCGGCCATAGCTCTTCAGATTGTTTACCCCCGGTACCCAGTAAACATCCATGGTGCTTTTTTTCTCCTTAGCGTCCTCAAGACGATAGCCTTTAATCTCAACGATCAAGTTCAACAGATCATCTTCACCGTTGCCATCATCAACCTTCACAATAAAATCAGGAATGTACTTGCGTGTTTCAGAGCCGTAGCGGTACGGCACTTCCAACCCAAGATTATGATTCTTGACGTATGCCACAACCTTTGGATGTGCTTCAGCTACCCGGCAAAATTCAGCCTCCCAGTCGCTATCCAGAATGACCCAGCTGACATGGCAGCGACGGGCATCAGTCTCCCAACGATCCTTCTTCGAGGTGTTGAAACTTACATAATTGGTAGTACCGGAAGGGTTGTAAGCATCAAGCATCGCCTTGATGGGTCTCTCGCCAACAAGAGCACGAGTAATTCCGGCTGTAATGCGTTCACACGCCATATCGGCCAGTTCCTGATACATAAGCTGAGCCGGATACGTACCACCTGTACAGACGAGACAGTTGTCGAGCCATTCTTTAGTAATTCGTTTGAGCTGTCCGAACAGATGCAGTTTGGCCTCTTCGCCAGGATCACGCCATTTAGTGTAAAGCAGCCGTTGAGTGACGTGGAACAACAGCGTAGAACGGCGCATGTCGCCCAGATGAGTAAGGCTGAGGTTAACCGATTCACCGATGATTCCCGAGTTCAGAGTTGTTGAGGGACCAACGAGAATTGGGTTTAGCTCCAGCACAGAGTCCGCATTGAATTCAGCTGTCAGACGCTCCTCTGGCAGCTCAACACGGTATCCGGCAACGCGAGGAAACTGGATTTCGAGCGGGTCACGATCCGGTCGGACAGCCTTAACATGAATGGTTTCTCGCGGTGGTTGTGGCGGTGCAATAACCGGTTTAGCGGTGAAGTCGAATGGGATGCCGAGGACATCAGCGTATTCCACATTGAACATTCCATCCTCATTCAAATCGTATGACTGGCGACGCAACGCACGACCAATCACTTGCTCGCACAATAGTTGTGTACCAAACGCACGTACACCCAGAACATGGGTGACAGTGTTGGTATCCCAGCCTTCAGTAAGCATGGATACTGAGACGACGCAGCGTATTGATTCGCCCAACCGGTCTGTCTTACCAACGGTGTTCATTACCTCACGCAACAGTTCCTGATCAGTAATGTTCTCTGCCTGGCGTCGGTCACCAGTACGTTCAATAATTTCTCGACGGAAGCGTTCGATCTCATCTCCCGCCATCTTGCGGAAGTTTTCATCAAGAGCATCGCCGGATTCCAGCTCTTCACTGTCAATCAGTAACGTGCGCGGGCGGGGAATAGGATTGCCATGTTCATCGAAGTTACGGAACAGCGCTAACCGTCCATTCTCCAAGGTGGTGGAACCGTCTTCGTTCTCACGCTGAAAACCGGAGATGTAATCATAGACCAGTTTGGATGTTGAGGTGTTGTTGCAGACGACAATAAAGCAAGGTGGCACCTTGATACCGCTCTGCTCCCAGAGATTGTATGTCTTCTCATAATGCCCGTAGAGTGCTTCCAGTGCTGTCTGGAGTTCAACAGGGATGCTTAACGGGTCAAGAACATTACCTTTGCCACGTCCTTTTTTTGGCATCCGCTTACGGATATGCTCCCACAGGTTGCGGAACTTGGGCATGTCATTACCGGGGATGTTGTCAGCCACCGGCACACGGGGCAACTTAACAATACCACATTCAATGGCGTCCATCAGCGAAAAGTCACTCATAGTCCATGGGAAGAGGGTGCCTTCGGCGTAGCCAGAACCGCTGAGGAAAAATGGAGTTGCCGACAAGTCGATAACGCGGGTCACTCCCAGCTTGCGATTGACGATCTCCAGTCCTGAGATCCAGAGTCGGGCCGCTTCGCTATTCTTTTCAGCTTCCTTCTTATCGTCGCCGGTCAGGTCATCATCTTCGTCATCATGATTGGGTTTCTCACGATAGCAATGGTGTGCTTCATCATTTAGCACCATGACGTTCTTCAGTCCCATCAGATCCGGCATTACCCGCTGGAGCATCTGACCTTCAGTTTCCAGAGTATTCAGTTCATCTCCACAGCGCCCTTGGAGTAGCAGGCGTCCACCCTTTGACAGCTCTATCCGCTCGCGCAGCTTGAAGGCGTGGTAGTTTGTGATGAGAATCTTCGCCCGGTCAAGATCACCCAGCATGTCACTGGGTACAATCTCCCGACTTTTGTAGTAGCTATAAGGATCATTCGGTTGCAGTACGCGCAAGCGATCCTTGATGGTCAGTCCGGGTGCAACGATCAGAAAGCCTCTGGTAAACCGCTTGCTACCTGGATGGCGAACTGAATTGATTGTCTGCCAGGCGATTAGCATGGCCATAACGGTTGTCTTGCCTGCACCGGTAGCCATTTTCAGCGCCAGCCGCATTAATTCTGGATTAGCGTCATTGTTGGCGTTTGCCAGATGCTCGATGAACTTCTTACCATCCTTCACATTGGGAGCAACTTCTGTTAGCCAGATAGCTGTTTCGATAGCCTCCACCTGACAGAAAAAAGGACGAACACCATTAAATTGATGGTGACGCCAGTGTTGCAATAGACGAGCGGTTTCAGGAGTAACCTGCCAATGATTGGGGTTAGGGATAATGCGCCATAGATCAACACAGCGGCGGAGCTCATTGATTATTGAGGTGGCGTCGTACTGCTGATCTTTGGTTGAAAGCCCTTTGCCCTCGTCAAACACAAAGCCCTGCTGATCAGCAGCAGCTGCCCTGCGTTTTTTGGGCTTGGGGATTGGTGTAATGAATTCTGCACGACGACGTTTATCGAGAATCTGTTGGGTTGGTTGGCCATCAATAAGTTCCCAATGGCGCAATGGATAATCATATGGTGAGTTGAGGATTGGTTTCTCGAAAAAACGGTAATCCATAATTATGTTCCGCTCCTGATAGCAACATTTATAGATGCTAGATCATCATTCGAATATAAACATTGAATTTCGGTAAATTATTCTCCGGCAAATTTTTTAGATTCAACTGTTTAACCCTTGTTTATGAATCCATGAAGAAGTCTAACTGAAAACCTCCCCCATCTAGCGACCTATACGTAATATTTATTCACTGCATCCTTCATTTCCTGACCTACCTTTTCCTTCAACCATTCAGGCTCCAGCACCTCCACATGTGAACCATGCTTGAGTATTTCCATCATGATTTCTGCTTCGTGCGACGCTGGAATGGTACGCACCAGAGAACCGTCATCCTGAACCAGCTCTGTCTGTGCCTCGTGCCACATTTCACCCTTGATCCAGCGCGAACGCTCCGGTGTAAAGCGCAACACTACATTGAAACTTTTCCGGTTCTGGAAAATACCAAAGGTGTTCTGAAGAAACGGCTCCCACTCGTCTTTTTCACGGATTTTGAAAGCAGTTCCCTCTACATTACAGAGAGTCATCCTCCCCAGAACAAAATCACGCCAATCGCCGCGCAAGTGGCAGAAAGCGATCAAATGCCAGTTGCCCATGTAGTTGACCATATGGTGAGGCTCTACAGTGCGCATGGTACAGTTGCTTGCAGTAGGAGAGTAATAACAGAAGGTGAGTTGCTTACCTTGAATCAGTGCAGAGGTAACTACCTTGAAAGTCATCGGATCGGTTGGACTAATGTTCTTCCAGCGAAATGAAAAAGCATCTTCAGGCCGTGCCCTCCCTGGCAGGTTGGCAGACAGCAAAGAACCAAGTCGGGCAGAAACACTCCCCAATTCATCAGCAAGAAATCCTGCTGAAGCTTCAGTAATCAGTTTACGGGATATAAGGAGCGCCAGAAGTTCTACTTCAGAGATACGGATAACGGGCAGCTGAAAGGTTGGGTCGGTGTAGAAATAGCCCTTGTGGGATTTGTCATATTCAAGAGGCGCAAGAAGACGGTCACGGAAATGATCTATCGACCGCTGAGCAGTTTTTGGAGCGATCTCAAAATGCTCTCCAAGCGTGTTAGCATTGGGAAATCGTTCGCGGCGAGCCTCATGGTCGAACCAGACAAAACGTTCAAGATAAAGCTGGTCTCCCACAATCACTCCAATAAAATTTCTCATTAAAATCAAAAAGTTGCAAGAGTATACACATTCCATGATCAAGCGTCAAACGAGGAATGATCATGAATCGCATGAAAGCTGACTATCCACGTTAAAATACGCGACTCACCAGATGATCCCCAAAGACCGATTATTGATACCGATAAGAGATACTATGAGCAAATGGTTTCGCGTTGCCTTGAGGAACCCCAGACCCCCCCCAACCGACTTAGACAGGTTTTTTCATGATTTCATAGAGGGTAAAGCAAACTCAATTTAACAGATGACTCGGATATCATTTCTTTCGATGAGTACATTATTGATTCGGCTTTTCGGACTACCTTGGATGAGGACATAACACGACCAAGGAGCCCGTCTATGATATCACTTGAAAAGATGCGCGAGATATTCAGACGTGGAGACCACTGGGAAGTATACAACTCGTGCGCTGAAATCCAGCCAGAGTTCAACGTTCAAAATGGAATTTGTGTTGTCAAAAAAGCTGAACGATCAAGTATTACTTTTGAGGTAGTAGGTACTATGGAAAACGTTTGTTGCGACCTACCGGCAGCATCCGACGCGGTCGTTGTCAAGTGAGTTGTCGCCTTTGTCTCGATTGTTAAGCCGCTTCTTTCAACTCCAGAATCTCTTGATCTTTGTTTTTTCTGGTGTGATTGAGAGTGACTACATCAGGCCGATCCCAGTTCCGACAGGTGGATGTCCAACGTTCCGGATGTTTCTCTTTGGCTTTTTCGTAAATCAGCATTCGCTGGGCTAATATTTCACGGTCTTCACCTCGGTGTCGTTGACCCGGAGTGACGAATTTAATGGCGCTGTGATGATGCTTTTCGTTGTACCAGTTGGTGAAGCCAGAAGCCCACTAGCGGGCTTGATCCAAGTCGTCAAAGCGACGTTCCGGGAAGTCGGGACGATACTTCATGGTCTTGAACAGAGACTCTGAATATGGATTATCGTTACTGACCGACGGCCTGCTGAACGAAGGCACAACGCCAAGTTTCTGCAGCATACCCAGCATGGTGGCTCCTTTCATTGGAGAACCATTGTCTGAATGTAGTATCAGATTTTTGATGCCGATTCCTTCCCGCAGGTGCGCTTTGTGGAAGATTTTAGCAGCATGATCTGCTGATTCTTCGGCATAGATTTCCCAGCCTACAATCTTGCGGCTGAAAACATCGAGAATCAGGTATAGATAAAAATACAGACCCTTTACCGTAGTGGCCAAGTATGTGATATCCCAGCTCCATAGCTGGTTGGGAGCTGTCGCTTCCAGTGACTGAGGCCGAGAATGGCTTGGCCCTTTGGCTTTGCCTCGATGAACCAGTTGCTTGTTTTCTCGTAATATCCGGTAAAAACTTGATTCTGAAGCAATGTAACGTCCCTCGTCAGCAAGAGCCGGAACTATCTGGCTGGGAGGAAGATTGGCAAATGCGGGCAAATTAGCTGTAACCAGAATTTCCGTCCGTTCTTGGTCAGAAAGCCTGTTTTCTGGTATGCGACCGATGGCTGCGGCCTTCCGGCCGTCGGGTGTCACTTCGCCATGCTGTCGATAACGCTGGACAGTGCGTATGGACAGTTTAACGACTTCACATGCTTTGAAATACCGGGCGCCAGCCTCGACGGCTTCGTCGAGCATAACGATTATTTCCAGTCGCACATGGAGGTGTATTAGTCTGCCTCGGACGCCTCCATAAGCAATTGAAACTTTTTTTGGAGTACCAGCAGCGCTGCCACCTCAGCCAATGCTTTTTCTTTACGGGCAAGGTCCTTTTCAAGTCGTTGGATGGTCTTGGCCTGCTTCTGGTTATGTTCACGGTCAACTTTGCTTGGTTCTGACATCAACCCTTGCACCATGGACGTTTTCCAGCTTTTGATCTGCACCGGATAGAGCCCTTTACACCGGCAGTATTCGCTGAGTTCGGTTTCGTTGAAGGTGGCGGTTTCAATAATCACGGCCAACTTGTCATCAGCACTGTATTGGTTTGATGACTTGCAAGAAGCCGGGGAAAGACCTTGTTTATTACGATACCTCGTACGCCAAGTGTAGAGAGTGTCTTTAGGAACGCCGGTCTCTTTCTCGACATCGGCAATCCTGGCATTGTTTGGAGGTAACAACCTTGCTGCAACACTTGCTCTGAATTCTTCTGAATAGTGAGTCATAATGCTCCCTTGTCTGATGCCCCGAGGTTAACACAAAAAATCGGAAGGGAGGCGACAACTATCCTGACACAGGGGGGACGTAACTAAAACCGGTTACGGTTTCCTGAAGTACCGGGTCGTCATCGCAGATATAGATGAATTTGTGACGTTACGGAAATTAATGGCGAACACCGCACTGTTGCTCCCGCTGCATGAAACCGAGATAACATCACGGGGACGGTTCATTCGCGCATGTCAGAACAGTGACATCGCTATGCTGGATGATTTGCATTTGGATGGAAAGCTGACAAATCTGACAACAAATGAAGTTGGATATGCGTTCGACACAGCAGACAGCGACGGTTCGTTCTGTGCAGCTAAGTGGATAATAACGAAATTCGGCGGTGTAGTTGATTTGCAGGGTGGTGTGGATAAAAAATTGTGTGAGGTACTCAGGCGAGGTAATGCGGAAGCAGGAAAATGGTTGGTCTCTGAGGCATTGCCGCAGGCAAATATCTCGTTGGCACAGATCACGGCAGCACGAGAAGGTAATCTTGAATTCTTGAAATGGTTGTTGACTGAATCCAGGTTAGCGGTCGCAATAGATCCGTGTGCGATTGAAGCGGCAATAGCAGCGAAAAAGAAAGATGTTGCCGACTGGCTCCTGGACGTAGCACCTCGAATGCAGAAGGTTGCATCATTCAAGTACGGTCTAAAGGTTGTTCAGCCTAAGATTGACCGGAGGGTTTTTCTGGATTATGCAAAACTGAAGTATGGCGCAAAGAGGAAGATCATAGAGCTTTAAACGCTGCACATATTCCCACAGCGAAACACGCTGGAGTACCTATTGTGAAGCCAGAGAGCATTATTCTGGTTATACGTTTCGCTGCCATTTTCGACAATAACGGAGCGCACAATCGATAATGGTTTGCTTGTATTCTTCTGGAGATGTTTCTCTCAGCCGAAGAAGCGCCTCCAGTCTTTCTGACGCCTCGATCATAAGCCGCTTTATTTCCTCATCGGTAATGCGACTGAGTGAAGGATCGGCCAATAACGGTGAGTTTTTTCCGGCGTGGAGTTCCTCAAGCGCACCGTTACGAAAAGCATATGCAGTGACAGCGTTTGCCTCATCCCGAATGTTGAACCCTCCGGGGAACGCGGTTTCAAGTGATTCCTCTGATATTGGTCGAGTTGTAATAGGTTTTGAATTTTCCATAACACTCTTCTCCAGGGGAAGCGTTACTTCAGTGAAGCTAGGATGTCACCGTTCTCGCAGGCTAATTCATTTCACGACTAAAGTAAAGTTGCTGAGCACAATAGCGGCCATACAGAAGACTGGAGAGCAATCGAAACGGTGAATAACATCAACTCAAAGTTCGAAGCATTCAGTCTCTCTTTTGATGAATATAGTGCAGCTCACTCGATGGCGCACAAATTCCCAATCACGGAAATTCCGCCTCTTATCGCAAGCGCCTTCGCAAATTCAACCGCCTGAGCTTTCGAGTTGAAGTCACAGATACATTCGACGCCTTCCCCCTGGCGGTGAGTGTATGTGCTAAAGAACTCAGCGTCGGTTTCGTTGATAACGTCAACGATACCGTCGGCATCCGTGCAACCAGCGATTTCGATGGTGTCGACGTTTTCGAGGTTGGTGTCATCATCCGTGACGTCCTCGATGAAAAACCACGCGGCGCGAAGAACTTCAAGAGCGCTGTTATCGGGAGTCGGTATTGGATCGGCATCAAGTAATGTTCGGATCTCCGGAATGATCTTGCTGAGATAGTTGACTGCGTCACAGCCGTCGATTTCTTCGTTGTAGAATTCGCTTTCTGGGTCGGCTTGAGGAAAGCGCTCGAGGATATCTCGGAGCAAGATCATCGCTGGAGTAGTATCGTTCATATACATCCCTTTCATTTACCAGGTTAAGTTCTTGCTGCTGTTTGCAATTCCAATCCCCTTGTTGATACCGACTTGCCGACCATCCGCTTGCCCCCGCCCGTAGGCGTGGGTGTTGATGAAGCTACGACGACTTTTGACGGTCCGTAAGACACCGAGCTCGCCCATGGCTTGTTTGATCAGAGCGTCTTTGACCGGGACGAGCGCTGTGCTCGTTATTGGAGTTTGAATTTTCTGCTCGCGAAGACGGAGCGATATCGTGGACACGGCACCGAGAAAGTAGGACTGCTGCTGAAGCGTGCGTTCACGCCCGGTAATGCGTTCATCGACATGATGTTTCAGAAAGTTCCGACCGAGCTTGCGGACAACGTGGTGTAGGTAGTTGAACGTATAACTTGCGACGGCTACGTCAGCACCGACACCGATAAACGCCATTTTGCCGGAAGTCGGATAGTGTACGGTTTGACAGTCGAAAGCAGTACTTACTCCGGAGCACAAGTATCGCAGCCATTTTGGCAAGTTCTTCGGTACGACGACATCGATTTTATCGGCAGAATCGGGTTTGTCGGTCGTGTCGATGTCACTCATCGCCAGGTTATGTTCGGACAGCAGCCGTTGCGCATGTCCAGCGGCGAGAGCGGCTTCATGCTCGTTGGAACTGTTCGCGAGTGCAAGCAGTTTCTTGATCTTTTCGATTACTGCGGTTGTTTTGGGGTCCATGTGAGTCGGTCTCCAGGTGATGGTTTGGGTGGTTAGATTCTAGGACGATTATGAACCGCTCGCTGCCCAAGTACACAGGTTTTTAGCGGATTTCGGCAATAAATTCAGACAAAAAAAGGAGTGAGCAAACAAGCGGCGAGACGCAGCACAAGCACTAAAAGAGCGAGCGCAAGCGGTTATATGCTGGAGTTAAAGTCAAAGCGGCACTTCAGTCTAGTTTCAGGTAGATGTTATTAAATGAGGAGGAACTGCAGATGCAATTAAATTTATATTCGCCATGTTTACATGACATATGCGCCGTTGACCCGTCCGGGATGCATTATCGCCCGATCGTCAAACGGTATTGTAGGTAATCGCACTTTCAGATCATTCAACTATCAAGGGCAGACCCCACACTTGCTCTCTTGTGCATATTGTAACTATCGACAATTTTGGTAATTGTTGATTTTCTGTATTTTAACAGTGATGAAATATGGTCTTTCCAGTTTAGCGGTTTAAATGGATCATTCCACTTCAATGAGGAGTACCAATCAGGTACTAATTCCGATTTAAACATCTCTCTACCCTTTAATGTGCTTTCACCATAAAGTTCAATATGCCGCTGATAAAATACAGACCTAATTGTTTCAGAATGATCAGTTGGTTTGACCATTCCCTTTGGCATTAAGACAATATTTCCAGCACAGGTAAAGTTTCCAAAAGGTGGTATGTCTTCGTCTTTACCGAAGTATTTCATCTCAATTGAAGCTTTGTGGGGGAATATATGAGCTAACTCAAACTCGTCTAGTTTTGTTTTCTTCCAATTAGCGCCACTATAAGGCTTCCCGTTTATTAAAAAACACCATAAGTGCCGTGGAAAGATGTTGTCATCGATTATGGCCTCATACGATGAGTTGTATTTCTTTCTATCTCCTACACCACTAATGTATCGCTTAACCCCTGGCCAAACACAGGCCGAACCTAAAAAAAGATAGTGCTCAAGAGGAATCAAATTTGCGAAAAGCCTTTTAAAGAAATCAAAATCGATCTCATTTTTTTCTTGGATATATGACACGATATCCGGATGTATGTGGTAACACAGATTGGAGAGTATTTGCGCTATCTGAAACTCATATTTTTGCACATTGTTTGTAATTACAAAGGAACATCCTGTTATAGGATCTCGCACTTTAAGTGACTCGGAATATTTAATCTGTTGGTCGATCGAGATCAAAGCACCATCTCGCTCGCATGCAGTAATAGCTAGTTCGTCAGTAGCCCTTCTTCCGTCTGGACCGGACTTGTACTCCAACCAAGTTTTCCAAATTTGCCACTCCTCACGGTCATCTTCAGTTACTTCTCGAATAATTATCCCGTTACTGCTTTCCCATTGGGTTTCAGTGCAACTTATCGGGCCATCTATAATATGAAATGGATGTTGCCCAGGGACGTCCCAGCCAACGTCAACAAAGCAAGCACCACCATCTTTGTGCATAAATGCAAAGTCAGCTACACGCGTTGCTCCTGCAGGGAATATGACAATATAAGGTCTCTTCATAGATTCTCTTTCTCTGCGACCAACGGTTTGGCAGAACAGCGGATTCACTACTGATTCTGTCTGGTTGGACTCTCGCTCTTTACTTTTGTCTCGTGTCGAGGACTGTCCACTTTGGGGTCGTTTCTAGGGGGTTTGAGGTCCAATTTAACATCGCCAGTTTCTTGTGGTTTTACAAGTAGCATCATGGCCGTTTTTAGCTCTTTTGATGCTTGGTTAATGGCGTACTGGGCCGCAGCTTCAATGTTTGCAGATTTCACAAACATAATTCTTGTTACTATACCTCCATCATCTATATTTTTATTCACTTCTGGATATTTAATTAAGAAAGATTCTACGGTATCATTACTAATTGGGACAAAATCCGCCATTGTCCCCCATGTAAATTTTACCGTCCATATTGTATTTGCAGACATGTAGTGTGACATGACCTTTTCTATAGACTCTGTTAATTCCGGCTTGTCTTTTGCCTCTTGGCTTTGCAAAAACATATTTACGTCAAACTTCGCATCTCCGATAGCAGGGGCAAAATCCCTATATGATATTCCTGCTTCACAACGTGCCTCTAACTTAGATAGGGCGCGTACAGCATCTTTCCCTGTATCCGCCCATGCATTCCCCACAAGCATCATCATCATTGCCACAACTAACAAAATCCGTTTCATAGCGCTCCTCCTTGCTTTGATGTTGTTACCAGCCAGCCCCCCCTCAAAACCGTACGTGACAGTTTCCCGTCATACGGCTCAAGCCCTCCAAAGTAATCTGCCTTTCGGGATATCCCCCCTCGCTTCAGTAACACGGGTGCCCGCAAATACATCTACTCCCTCAACCTGCCAGCGTCAACGACAAATATTAGCAATCACTCAAGTTTAATCCAGTTGCCACCATTATTCCCACTTGCTTTAATGCTATTTGAGATATCTACGTCCACCTCTTCACCCTGGTCAATACCTTGGAATATCACCACGCGCCAAGCTCTCCATTTGATTTTCACGAACCTCCATCCGCCTTTTAGCTTCTCCCGTTATTGTTCCTTTCGTATGGGCTCTTCCAGCGGAGTGATCGACTTCGGCGAGCATCAACGCATATTGTTCGGCCCGAAAAGCTGCAACTCCTGATTTTGGTATAACATCCAAGCCGTCGCAACGTCCTCCTCGTCGAGAGGTATTGAAGCAGCAAGAATCCGTACTTCAAGCTCTGGAGCATGCTGATAGAAGTACATACCGGTTCGCAGTTGAATCACATCCCAAAGAGACGAGATTGTTTTCTTCGAGACGAATAAGAAATCAGGACACCAGAGGCAGGTCGTTGTCCCACCGTCGAGTTGATTGAGATAGCCAATTTTGTGTTTGAGCTGATACGTCGTAAAATCAAGAAGGTGATCGTCAATTTCAAGCCACATGTGATACGGAAAACTACCGAGCGGCAATGGTGTATCCGGTAACGGAGCATGAATCACAATATCGGGGTCGTGAATATTCACGCGCCACGCGGCATAACCGCAAACCAGCGTTGTTTCAATACCAAGACGTGTAAGCAGCTCACGTGCAATAGTGACATGCATAAAACAGTCGGACCCGAAATTGCTGCTTGCGGCGATAGCGAGTCGGCGAAGAGCGGAGGAGATTCGCTGCAACTGTGGTAGGTATGAGATATTCGGCGGCGATGGTCGGCGTTTAAGTTTGTTACTCACTCGCAGCCTCCCCATCGTTGATGGATTCACGACAATCAAGCGTGTCAAAAGTCTCAAGAGCAGCTATCGTGACACTTTCGATTTCGCAGTGAATTCCGTTATTCTTCGGATGAAACGTCCAGAACAAATCGTCATCGGTAACGTTGAGACACGCCCCATCGATACGGCTATCATCGGGTTCCTTGAGCTGAGTCCGGCCATTGTCCAGGTAATCGGTATTATAATCGAATGTCATTACATTGAGAGCAGCGTTGAAAGTCACGAGCTTATACACGGAGATGTCGAGCGAGACTTTCGCAGCGTTGACGATTTTAGACATTTCACGGATGAGGTTAATTTCCGAGTGTGTTAGGTCAATAATCGCGTGGTCGAAGCGGTAAAAGTTGTCGTCGGAGGATGACACAGGCAGAATCAGTCGTTTTATTGAGGTCGGCACGTTATTTCCTTTCAGTCTTTTTCTTGAGGTTGTTCGAGCGGCAAGCAGCAATCCAGCTGTTCGCGTTCTCAGAGTCGGTTGGTGAAATCGCGTCCAGGATCTCGTCCGGGCAGTTGTAGTAGTTCGGACCGCATGTCTGGTCCATATCTTTCCAGCCGAAATTGCAGTCGTGATCGCGTGGGCAGAAGTGTATCAGGCACATCGCAGCGAAGTTGTATGCCAGGCTACCGTCCTTTGGGATTGCGGTACAGAGCATATAGACTTCCCGACGGAAGTAGGTTCTGCACTTCAAGATTTTAAAGTGGTCGTTTTCCCACTGGTCCTTGAAGAACTCCTCAATCGTTTGCCCTTTCCGTTTGTGGGTATAGGTCCAGCCCATGTTAACGCTCCTTTAGTGGTGGTTCTGGTGCATCATCCGGTTTCGGAGCATCCGTTGATTCGGCTTCAGCATCGCCAGCCGAGATCATCGCCTCGACAAACGTGTTTGCTGCAATTCCGTACTTTCGAATGATCAACTCGCTCATACTCAGGCCAGAGTTTTGCTCGTATCGAGGAAAGCAGAGCGGAGTCTGTCTTGAGCGGCTTCGAGCATCGCGTAAGCTGTCTCAATGTCCTGAGTTGC
>JABBNX010000016.1:0-6528 GCA_019352135.1 Pseudomonadota bacterium | reverse complement strand
TGTAGGTGTTGAGCATTACGGTCAATGTTTCGCGTTTCGCGAGGTCAGTGGATGGATTCACAATAGACCTCTTTCGACGAAGGATAGGATGTCCGGTGAACCGATTATGATGTGATCCAGAAGGTTGATTCCGAGGATCTCGCCGGCTTCTTTCAGACGTCGTGTGATTGCGATATCTTCAGAGCTCGGATTCGGATCTCCTGTTGGATGGTTGTGTACACAAATCAATCCCGCAGACGCTGTTAACAGCGCAGTTTTGAACACTTCACGTGGATGGACTATCGTTTGGTTTAAGCTACCGACTGAGACCAGATCAAGACAGAGAATCCTGTTCTTACCGTCCAGGTGCATCGTGAAGAAATGTTCTTTCGTCTCTGAAGTGAGAAAACTGAAGAGTTCGCCGACTTGGGCAGGCGCTGTGTAACGACGATCAGCTTTAAAGTACTGAGCGACCTCTTCACGGACAGTCAAAGTTTCCATGACAGCCTTGATCTGCCGAAACTTGATCGGTTTACGCGGAACAGACAGTGTTTCTGGCCCGAAAAGTGTGTCAATCGTGATGGTTTTCATAAATTCCTCTATTCGACTGCGATTGCTGAGGTTAGATCGACAGCGTTCGGGCGTAATGTGATTGTGTCGCCATTCGGGAACTGGAAATCAGCGCAATGCAGAGTTCGAAGCTCGCGGGGTGAATACGAGGACAATGCCTCGCAACCACCCAGCAAGCATTCCTTAGCGACATCAGTGATTTTCCGCTTTTTAACGATGTAAGAGTAAACAGCCATCACGATCTCCTTCAAGCTTGCAGGTATACTGGTTTGTCAACGCCGAGCAGTTTGACAATTTCATTCTGTTCAGTAATTTGAATGCATTCGCTGAAAGTCACATTCATACCGAGAGCTTTCAAAGCGACTTCTCGGTTACCAGCATTTACCCAAGCAAAATTGATGTCTTCGTCAACGGTATAGAATTCGATCAGGTACAGATTCATTGTGTGCTCCGTTATTCCAGAGCCAACTGAACCGCCAGAACCAAAGGCTACCTCTTCCAAAAGAAAGCCGAAAAGCAAGTCCAAATAGCTTTAAAAGAAAAACCCGTCAGGAATTAATCTGGCGGGTTTTTTCGTAAAAGTGTTACTACATTAAAAAGCAGTTTCTTCTGTCTTCTGGATTTACCACATATTCAAGTCGCTATTTGCCTATTTCCTGCAAAGAATAATCAATTAATTTCGCAAAACCTTTACCACCTTTTCTGGCATCGCAATCGTAGTCAGGGAGGTCAAAAGCCTCCATCCTAAAATCAGTTTCTTGAATTTGCCGTTAGCGTTGCCTTCAGGTGACGCTTTGTTTTGGAAATGTCGCCATAGGTGACGTTTTTGCTTGAATCTGTTTCTTGAATTTGTTTCTATGTCGCCTTCAGGTGACACCCAGTCACACGAAATGTGCGACATATAACATTAAGCGTTGCCTTCAGGTGACGCTCAAGCTTTAGGAATGTCGCCATAGGTGACACCTAGTCTCGCATTTTGCGGGGTTTATTACTAAAAAAGCCCAGGTCGTGACCAAGGCTTTATATTCACAACTGAACTTTGGATTTTTTACTCCACAAGCCGTTTTTATCTCAATATCACATTTTTGTCAGAGGTAGTTTTTACCGCTAAATCGTATTTTTGTCAGAGTAGTTTGATACCTCAAATTGATAAAATTGTCAGAGTAAATTGATACCTTGATTTAACATTTTTGTCATAAGAAAATGTTACCGAAATTCAAGGAAAATTCCATTTTTGTCAATAACAAAAGTTGTCAAACCTAGTGTAAAAACACCTGATTTTAGCCAAAAACACACTTAAACTCGTTAAAAACGCATAAAAAACAGCTTATATTGCACTTTTATCGTCAATGCCATATTTAGCATTTATGATATAACAGATACCACGATATGACACTTCTGTCAGATGTGATTTTTACCTTGATTTAGCACTTTTGTCAGAGGTGTTTTTTACCGCTAAATCGTATTTCTGTCAGAGAAAATGTTACCGCTAAATCACATTTCTGTCAGAGACACCCGATACCACGATTTAGTAGAATTGTCAGAGATAGCGTTGACCACATCAGCTATTGTTCCCGTACATCTTCTTTAGGCTGTTCTATTGCGTGAATTTCAACATATTCATAGTCGATATGTCCCGCCAGCTCTTCAATTTTAGTTATTTCGTTCTTCACAGATTGCCATTCGAGTTTATCAATAAACAGCGTATTCAAGGCTTGTTTAAGCATATTATAATCGTCGCTATGCGTGTAAATCTTACTCGTCATAGTCGCATTTTCAACGTTAGAATGGCCGACCAAATAGCTTATGTAATGTTCTTTTACATACGGCTGGCTGTTAAGATACGTAATAAAGCCATGGCGGAGACTATGAAACGTTTTCCGTGTATCATTAGTAACTTTGTTAACAAACCCTCTACTCGCCCAGTTCGTAAAATCATGAGAAAAACTTTCACCATTTTTACGTGGAGTAATCTGGTGAAATAGTTGAACATGTCCCGCACGGTGCATAACCTGAGCATACTTCAACAGTCCAAGCTCAACTAAAAACGGATGTAACGGCAACAGGCGGACGTTTTCGCCTTTTACGTGTCGTCCTCCTACTTTATCATCTTCAAAAGTAACGCGAATGCATGGCTCTCCGTCATCACTAAATATTTCATCACTACGAAGTTGACAAGCCTCACCAGCTCTTAAACCATGGCATAGGCTTATAAGCGGTACCCAGAGCCTCTCAGGGTATCTCGGTTGCCATTTAATCAGATTGAGCAGTTTTTGCACTTCATCCAGTTCAAACGGAACCCGTTTTGCACCGCCACGCTTTGACCGCTTCGGAAACACAGCTTTGTCAAAAATGTCAATTTTCTCTTCATCAAATACGGCTTTTATCCAAATAAGATTCTTGATGACGGTCGTTGATGACATCGGAATTGGCTTGTTTTCAGCAGGAGCATTCTCTATTAGATAGATAATTTCCTTAACGGAGAGGTCTTTGTATACTTTATCACGTGTAATATTCTTCGGAAGAAGACAGATTGTTTCAACTAATCTATCAATATCATCATAAGTAATTTCATCAGGTATCGGATTTTCAAGAATTTCATTAGCGAGCCAAAGAGCATAAACAGCATCGGCTCGGCTACCAAACCGCCAATTCTTTTCATGCCTCTTGATATAAGCGTCAAAAAGGTCATTTAAGCGTTTTCGGACTACGGGGGGGAGGGTAGGTGTAGGTAATTCGGGTTTAGTAGCCAGAGGGTAAATTTCCGCTTCTACAATAGCTTTCTTTTGTTCAGTAGACATACTTTCAAGGCCCAAAAAATAAAAGACCTTATCTACTCGAATATCCCAGTTTTTAGCAGAAGCCTGGGCGAGCCGTTCATTTGTATAACCATTAACCTTAATATTCAAGCTTTTGGATATTTCACGACCTTTAAAATATTTCGGGTAAAACTTTTGTGGAACCCGTCGCCGATAGTACCATATCCCTAGTTTATTACGCAAACAGCCCTTCATAGTATCCACCTCCTGTGTGCTAGGATGTGTGCTACTTGAAGGGCTGTCGATTTTGCTAGTCAAAATGTTAACCTTTTCAACTAGTTACGCGTAATGGTGGCGGTGCAGAGATTTGAACTCCGGACCTAGCGAATATGAGTCGCTTGCTCTAGCCAACTGAGCTACACCGCCATTTGAAAACGCCCCTCAGGTTTGAACATACCAAAGGGGCGATAGATTTTTGGTTGCGGGGAGAGGATTTGAACCTCTGACCTTCGGGTTATGAGCCCGACGAGCTACCAGACTGCTCCACCCCGCGACAAGTGGAAAAACTTTATAACAGGATATGTGCCTTGTTGTCAATAAAAAGTTTGACCGCAGCATGATTTTATTGGGGAAGAAAGATTAATCTCAATCCCTGTCGGGGATGGAGATGGCTCCTTTGCCGATTTTTGTGGCAAGCTCTTTTGCGGCGTCCTGATCAAGATGTTTGCCAACTCGGACGCGATACCAGGTGCCCTTGTCACCTAAATGGGACTCCGTAATGTTGACGCTGTATCCTTTGGCAGCCAGTTTGCCGCGTGCTGTTTCGGCTTCTGACTTTAGGCTGTAGGAGGCAACCTGCACAGTGAAGCTGTTTGTGTTTTGATTGGTGGCGCCTGTCTTTGCCGGTGTAGGCAAAACTGCTTGTTGTTGGTTGTTGTCGTCGCCCTGAGGCAGCGCCGGTCTGGTTATGTTGGAGGGCATGGCTGCTTGAAGCGGCTGTTTTCCAGGCTTATCATCCTTAAGATTGATGCCGCTGCCCAAGACATTATTCTTTTGTCCGCTCGGAAGTGTTTTGTAAAAGCTGAGTGGTGGAATACCTGATGTTGGTGTTCCACCAGCAGCCCCGGAAAGCGGGGTGGGATTGCCCGGTTGTTGCTGCTGACTTTGGACTGTACCGGCATTTTGGTGTGGAGAAGGTTGTACGTTAGGTTGTTGAAGTGAGTTTTCCAGACTTTGCTGCGCCATGGCAGCCTTAAATCCTTCTTTGGCCGCACGCTGTGAAAACATCCAGCCACTGCCAAAGCCGATCCCCAAAGAGAGCAGACTGGTAAAAATGACAATGATCAGTGTGCCTCCGGAAGATTCCTTGCGGGGGCGATTCTGGCTTGGCTGGGGAGAGCTGCACGATTTTTTGGGTTCACTGTAGTCAATGCGCATGGTGGCCTCCGCTACATCCGTTCCGGTGCCGATATGCCCAGAATTGTAAGGGCATTTTTCAGGGTCTGGGCGGTCAGTTTCAGCAGATAGAGCCGGGCCGCTGTTAGTTTCTGATCTTCACTGATAACGCGATTTTTGTTGTAAAAACTATGGAAGCAGCTGGCAAGTTCACTTAAATAATAGGTCAGGCGGTGGGGTTCGAAATGCACGGCGCAGTCATCGACAGTATCCGGTAGTGCTGATAATAGTTTGATCATTTGAAGATCTTCCGGGGTAGAAAGACAAGCCAGATCAGCAGGTGCCGGTATTACGGGAGCGATAAAACCCTTCTCGGCTGCGTTATCGAAAATGCTGCAGATACGGGCATGGGCATACTGGACATAATAGACCGGATTTTCGTTTGTCTGCTGTTTGGCCAGGTCAATGTCGAATACCAGTTGGGCATCAGGTTTGCGCATCAGAAAGAAGAAGCGGGTGGCATCACGGCCTACCTCATCAATCAGGTCCCGCAGAGTAACATAACTGCCGGCCCGCTTGGAGATCTTGACTTCTTCACCGCCACGCATGACCGTCACCATCTGGTGCAGCACATATTCGGGCCATTCCGGCGGAATTCCGATGTCAAGAGCTTGAAGCCCGGCGCGGACACGGGTCACTGTGCTGTGGTGGTCAGAACCCTGCTCATTAATGACTCGGGTAAAACCGCGCTCCCACTTGGCCTGGTGATAGGCGACATCCGGTACGAAATAGGTATAGGTCCCGTCAGCTTTGCGCATGACACGATCTTTGTCATCGCCAAAATCGGTGGAACGGAGCCAGAGAGCATGGTCCTGTTCGTAGGCGTGGCCGTTGGCTATCAACTTCTGGACAACCCTCTCAACTCTCCCCTCGCTGTAAAGTGCGGATTCCAGCGTGTAGACATCAAATTTTACATCGAAGGCTTCAAGGTCAAGGTCCTGTTCGCGGCGCAACCAGGCAACGGCAAAAAGGCGGATGTCGTCAATGTTTTCCGGGTCTCCGCAAGCGGTTGTGTGCTGGTCTGCCGCTTCGACGGTTTCGCGGGCCAGGTAGGCTCTGGCCACATCTTTTATATATTCCCCTTGATAGCCACCTTCAGGCCACCGCGGGTCATCCGGTTCAATACCCAGGCAACGCAGTTGTACGGAAAGGGCAAGGTTGCTGATCTGGACACCGGCGTCATTGTAATAGAACTCGCGGGTAATATCCCATCCGGCAGCGTCAAGCACACGGCAGAGGGTGTCACCGATTGCCGCTCCACGGCCATGGCCGATATGTAACGGACCGGTCGGATTGGCGCTGACAAACTCAACCTGGACCTTTTTGCCGGCACCGCTTGTTGTGTGCCCATATCTGTTGCCTTCTGCCTCAATCTCCAGAAGGGTGGTCTGCCACGCAGCTTGAGACACAAACATATTGATGAAGCCTGGACCGGCGATCTCGTTTTTTGCTAGAAGGCCACCGCCATCACCCAGGTGTTTAATGATGATTTCCGCCACCTGGCGTGGCGCTTTTCGCTCACCTTTGGCCATCTGCATGGCGACATTGCAGGAAAAATCTCCATGTTCGGGGTTTGCGGGATGGCCGATAATAATGGTTGGCAGCGGGGATGTCGTCAATTCTTTAGCTGCATAAGCTTTAATCAGTGCGGATTCAAGCAGGGGGGCTATTCGGTTTCGCATCATTTTTTATCTATTCTTTCTGGTTGGTTGTTTTGCGGATACAGTTCAAGGTTTGCTGGTGGCGTTTGTGAGATTCATTTGTT
>JABBNX010000172.1:4796-7041 GCA_019352135.1 Pseudomonadota bacterium | reverse complement strand
CATCACGCTTGACAGCGTCATCAAGTGCCAGAAAAAGGCATAT
Organism: Pseudomonadota bacterium; assembly: GCA_019352135.1. Classification (GTDB taxonomy): domain Bacteria; phylum Desulfobacterota; class Desulfuromonadia; order Geobacterales; family Pseudopelobacteraceae; genus JACRCG01. Next base: position 6,998 of record JABBNX010000172.1, on the reverse strand, counting down.
AACTGGCGGAGTAAGCTGTTGGGATGACAAACATCAATCCGCCGCTGTTGTCCCTGATCTGGTTGTGTTTCTGGTAGAGCAGGATAAAATTGGCTCCTTGTCTGAGCATAAGTTCAACCCTGTTTAATGGCATACCGGCAACGTGACCGTAAACGTTGTACCTCCGCCGATTCTGCTTGTTACGGCAATTCCCCCCCCCATATTCTCAACCAGGTTTTTTGTGACGAACAGGCCGAGTCCCGTACCTTCCCCCGGTTTCTTTGTCGTGAAATAGCGGTTAAAGATCTGGCTGATCGTTTCAGCGGGGATCCCCGGGCCATTGTCAGCAACCGTGAAGCAAACGGTGTCGGCTTCGCAGCTTGACGTTTCAACCAGCAGTTTCCCGCCGCTCTCTTCCATAGCCTGCAGTGCGTTCATGATGATGTTCAGGAGAATCTGCTTCAACAGGTTGGCATCCAGCCTGATAACCGGCAGCGTGTAGTCGAGCTGTTTCAGGACAACAATCCCGCGGCGCGCGGCTTCATAGTTCAGAAAATTGAGCACGAAATCCACGGTAAGGTTGAGATCCACGTCGCTGATGCTTTCCTCGTGGCTGCTGAAATTCAGCAGGCTTTTGGTCAGGTGTGACAGGCGCTGGGCTTCTGAACTGATGCGGGAGATCATTTCTTGCACGGCCTTGGGAACACCTTCTTCACGCATGATCATCTGCGCTGCCGAAATTATGACGGAAAGGGGAGAATTGAGTTCGTGTACGACCCCAGCAGAAATTTTGCCCAGTTCGGCCATTTTTTCGTTATAGGCCAACTGCCGCAGCAGGTCGGTGGTGATGATAGCATCGACGTTATGTCTGGCAGCCGGATTTTTCATACATGCTCCAGATGAGAAAGAAGCCGCCCGCAATCGGGCGGCTTCTTGTGGTATGAGAGCTGGACCGACGCAAAATTACATGTTGTACTAATGCCAAGCGCGTAAGTGGTTTAAACAAAACGGTTTATTAAAAATATCACTTCAAAAGGTACGACATGGGTACGATTAGAATATTTTACAGGAGAAAACGAGCATCTTTTGAACCGTGTCACAGAACATCAGATTAGCAAGAATCTTGCCGGGAATTTATCAATAAGCTTGTGAATAGCAAAACGCTGTCAATCATGGCACACAAAGGAGCGCTACTACATTGGTTGCGATGATGTTCACCCCAATAATGTCAATATTGCCTGTTTTTTGCTCTCTGTCTGATTATATTGCAATCATCCCATTGACCGCCTCACGTCCCACAGTAGACACGACCAATGCCAAAGCAAGGCGGTACTATGCCCCAGACGCGACAAAGCTGCCCCTGTTTCCAAGAGCAGCCAGTGTGCCAGTGTTATGTTGTCAGTGTCACGCCTTCAATGCGGCCGGTTCAAAGTTCAGTAGGAATTCTGTAATTTCTTCCAGCATGATCCGTATGCCAGACCACACGTCATGGGCAAGCTCAGAGGCGCGTTCCACAGTATCCAGAAGCGCCGCCAGCATGGACAGCTTGTAGCCTGCCTGATCAACGATGAATTCCGCTGAACCCTCCGCGCTCCACAGAGTTTCTATCACCTCATCTATCACGATCCGGATTCCGCAGAATGCGTTATCGCTCAAGTTGCGTGCATCTTCCGGTGTGCCGGTCATCTTCAAAATAGGCTTCAGCCTGTAAGCTACCTGCGCAAAATCCATTCCCATCTCTGCTACATCTTCCATGTTCCCCGCCTGTCCATTGGATTGCATCGTTATTCTCCTCACCCTTTGGGTGCCGATCTGTGCAGGACAATAGGCGACTGGTTAAAAATTGTCAATGTTTTATTTTAAATTAAATGAACAATTATAGCTACTTAGCAACTAAGATGTCATGTACATCACACCATAGATGTCATAGGCTGCGTTAACGTGCGGCATATCCACTGCCAGAAGAGGGGCATCATCCCTTTGGTCTACCTGCTCATGTTAACGCAGATGGTGGTGACGATCTCCATGCAGGTGACGGGAGGTTGGTGAGGGCATGGCAAACGGCGAGGCAGGGAATGGTGCAACTGCTTGACGTATGAGCGACTTCAAGAAGAACAGAGCAGACAGGAAGAAAAGACAAGGCAAGGTAAGGTAAGGTAAGGGAACAACAAGGGCAGAGATGACGTGCGTTAACATAGACACGAGGGGCAGGGGGGGGGGAGC
>JABBNX010000172.1:0-4786 GCA_019352135.1 Pseudomonadota bacterium | reverse complement strand
GGGGGGAGCACGGTACCCCGTGACCCCGTGACACTACAGCCATTAGAATAACGTTACCTCCCCTATGGTTTCAAGACCCCTTCCATTTTCTGAAACAGCCCCCCCCGTACTGGCACCATGATTTTTCAAGCAGATTTCCCACAAAGGCACCCCCCCATTTTTTGGAGATAGCCCATTTTCTGAAAGCTCTAAATTTGCTCCTGAAGAGGCGAGCGGGTTTTGGAGCATAGGACGTGGGGACTGATAGCAATAAACGCCGTGAATCGTCAGCCTTGCTTCGTGCCGTTCGTTCCTGTCTACCGGCTTTACCCTCCCTACAACTTTGTCGTGATTGAGCGAACCAACATTAGAATGATGGTCATTAAATTACATTTCTGTTATGCGTTGATTCGTGGCTACGGAGAGTTAATAAGAGGCGACGATGAAACACCTCCACAAGAAGATCATTGTTGAAGATTCGTCACTTGGCGATATTGCCTACTGTGACTGGTATCGTTACGGCGAAGGCGATGGCCGTTCGATTCCGATGGTTGTCTACGTAGGCGGGTCTATCAATCGGGGTCAATACCTTGGAAGGATAAAATCAGAACCGCTGCCGGTTGTGGAAGAATTCAGCAAGGCACTTTCAGGAGTGGGCTTCACAGACACTATCGATCTTTTGGTCTGTTCATACCGCCCCCTCTCTATGTCTCAAGCAGAGTCAGCACCCCGTGCTTTTTTCAATCTGCTTCTTTACGATTTTCTGCCGAAAACAACGAATCCGCGCCCTTCATCCTTATCACTGGTAGGCTACTCATTAGGTGCCTACCTTGCGGCATATCTCCTATTCAATCTTGCAGCAGCTAAATCGCTGGCAACACTGGGAGGTTGTGGCATGGCAATGGCGCTGGCTGAAACAGACAATCCACAACTCGAAAATAAGCGAATCGTCTCCTTCAGCAATCAAGGTGACGGCGCAGAAGATGAAGATCGTGATTTCACAAAAATACTTGCAGGGCATGGGATTGCGTACAACATCATCAAGCGGCCAGGACTCCACCAATTTACAGACTACGCCGCCAACGGATCGGTTGAAGATGCTTTCAAGCATGCCATTTATGCACGATCACAAATGACTGAACAGGAGACAACATGAAGCCACTCGACCCGCCATACAATCCGCAGGGGATGTCAATTCTGAACTCAGCAACAAAGGGGATGGCGTATCAGGGCGACAAGGAAGCAAGGAACAAAAGAGCAAGCCAAATGCAGGAAGCGATTGAGGATATTCAAAAGGCGATGAACACGGGCTCCAATCCGAACGAATAGGGACAAACTGACTACATAATTTGCGGAGGAATTAAAATGGGCAAGCTGACAGACGGTTTTTTTACATCTTTGAGTGTACTTGCAATCGTTGCTATGGGGGCCTTGGGCATTGCTACCATTATGTTTATTCCGAAGTTTGCCAGCATGGTATATCCATACCTGATGGCGTTGACTGGTCTCGGTGTCGGATTAGTAATCATAATGCTACCCTTTACGTTTTTTACCAGACTAAGAAGTGCCATTGCGACAATAACACTTGTGATTTCATACCTAATTGGTGCCGGATTTTGGGCATACTCTGCAATTGTAGCATATAAAATATGGGGAATGACTGGCTTGATAGCCGGTTTAGTATTTGCTGGCGTGGGTGTTGTGCCAGTAGCTTTTTTGGCCTGCATTTTTAATGCTGAGTGGATGGTTGTTTTCAATATACTTTTTGCTGCATTCCTCACTTTTGGCACCAGAGGGTTAAGTATATATATCCTTTCGAAAGCATTAATCATTAGCTCGCAGCCCCCGGCAACCAATGCTAACCCGCCCCCAATGCCACAAGGCAATATCCTTGAGGAGATGCTTAACGGACCTCCCGTCAATTAGATGCAACCTCAAGCTACGCTTTTCATTGGCGAATAAAGAGAGGGTGACTCATGAACTTAAATGACAGGCAGCGTAAATTAGTAATGGTTGGAGTGATTTTATTCATTCTTATGGGGGTATTCCCGCCGTGGATGTATACCTTCGACGCGCAGACAGTACACAGCGAGAAACCTGCGGGTTATGCTCTGATCTTTTCACCACCATTGACAGAATATCCTGAAAACGTTCGTTTCGGAGTAAAAATTGACTCCACTCGTCTTGTTGTTCAGTGGCTTATCTTGGCCGCTGCCACAAGCTGTTGTGTATTCATGTCCGGCGGAAAGGGAATTGCTCAAGATACAGACGAAACAGCAACCAAACGCTTTTCAAGCTACGTCCCGACATTTGATATGTTGCGAGGTGACAACAAGAAAAAGGTACTGTTTTGGGCGATTGCCGCGATTTGTTTCGCTGCTGGCTTGGCTGTCAACCCGACTGAGACTGCCAAATGGTTTTTTATTGCGTTGATCCTGCAAGTGATACGGATCTACGGAGGTAGGAAGATATTCTGACAGGGCTCCTCCGTTTATGGCGTTATGAAAGTGAGTACAGAAGGGGCACCATTGCGGCACCCCTGTTTATTCTCCGCCCTGTGACGCTCAATCCTCGTTTGAGCCTATCTCACGGGCCACCCAGACAGCTTTCTCCTCAATTTAAGATTTGAGCGCCGCGCCTATTGATGTAGCTGACCCGGATGCAATCTGCTGATTGCGCTCAACTAACTTTAGCCTGATATTGTTAGCGGCATCTACCACTGCCCCCGTTCTGCCTAATGCATTGAGCCGGTCACTGCTGGACTGTTGATCTGCTGTCATGCTCATACCATAGCGGCCCAACTGGATTGCCTGAGAACCGGCTATATTGTCGTAAGTACCCATGGTATCCGCTTCCGCCTTACCTATTTCCCGTCCGGCAAGGTTGGGATTCATATAGGTAGTCTGTTGCATCAATGCGTTTTCTATCGGATCGAAGCGCGCGACCTTGTCATTATACTGCCCTTTTATTATCGCACCGAGCCGGTCCGCTGCTGTTCCTGAGGCAGGGTCTATATAATAATTGTTAGACGCGTTTGGAGTTATTCCAGTAGGACTAGATCCTCTGACTGCGTTGGCGGTACTAAGCCCAGAAGATCCCTGTGAGGCGTTTACTGCAGGTTGAGCAGTTCCGTCTGTGGTCGCTGTGCCGTCGATAGTAACCCATCCTGGTCTATTCTTCTGATCCTCCCACATCTGTCTCGACATCGTAGTGAATCTGTCCGCTTTCTGGTCAGACTGTAGACCGGCAAGCCCCCCATCTGAGAGCTGATCTTGATATTTAAGCCGATTATCATTCGCGGTTACATGCATGATGCCGTCACTCGCTGGTAAGATTATGTTTGCGTCAGGATTCATACTGTCTTCTCCTTTCGGTTCAGCTGATTCGTTTTCATGCGTTCCCTCGTGGTTGGTGCTTTGAAATGTACTGTTGGCAGAGACGGTCAGATAACTCACAGTTTTGAGCATACAATCGTTCCGACAGCAGCTTGAACTGGTCAGTCTGTGTTTGCAGCACTCCCGCCAGGGCGAGTGATAGGTGCATAAACCGGTTGATGTCATCACGATCATCTGGAAGCAATGTCGTTGACGCCTGAATCTTCTCCATGACGGCTGTCAACTCCTCCATTGTTTCACCGACTCTTACCATTTTCGCCGGTATTGCCGGTGTAGATATGGTCTTTACTGTGGTCATGCTGTGGCCTCCACTTGATCTTCCTGCTTTGTCAAGGTGGCTTCCATTTCCAACAGGGTAGACTGTAGCAAGGGCAGGACCGCGAGCCATTGGTCAACAGACAGACTGAGCCCTTTCCGTGTCGGATGGTACTCACCGGCCTTGTCTCGGAAGTCGGTACGAAGATCCAGGAAGCGGTAGCCGTTAAAGGTAGAGTCTCTCAGGACCAGCCTTTCACCGGCATTTTTTTCCATACTCGCAAGCTCACGAGTTTCATTCACAGGTTTTTCTTTCATTTTGGTATCCTTTTCCCTTTAAAGAATAAAAGTAAGATTCTTTGCTACCTAAGTTATTATGTAGGACGCGTGGTAAATCCGGGCCTGCGACAAGGCACCTCACGTTTTTTCAAATATCTGAAAAACTGGATTGATTTCAGAGGTCACATTTTCCGGGTGAATGGGTGAATCATTACCCCTGGTGACGGCCTGCTGCCTGAGCATCTTGATACCAGACAACAGACTTGTCATTCCTACCTGTTCAGCAGGAGTTAGTGGGCGGTTCTTCTTTTTGATCTGGTGATAGTTCATGAAGTTGTCTCGTGTTATTACGGAGGTATCTTTTCAACATCAACATCAACATCTACTTGAGCGGGTGCTACCCTTTTTCTCAAGCCCCTGCTTCAAGCCCCTGCTTCAAGCCCCTGCTTCAAGCCCCTGCTTCAAGTCGCTGCAAACGGGCCTTTTTTTGGGTGACTTCCCCGCCCTTTTTAGATTTGGCTATCACTTTCATATAAGCATCTTGAGCGTTGTCGAATTCCCGCTTTGCGATGGTGTTTGTCAACCGGCCTTCGGACTCAATCAGCCAGCCAGTGCGGGTGAAAGTCCCCCGGCATAGTTGCCATTCCTCTATTGTCATTCCCAGACGACGAGCAATAGACCAATCTTCATCTTTAATCATGCCGTCAATCTCTGCCCAGAACATGATCGTCAGATCCAGGGCGACTCTCCTTTCACAATGCAGCAGAGCTGTCCATGTCGGGTCTGCTAGAATGTCGGTAACCGGGAAATATACCTTTGGTGGCAAGCCATTCCACAAAGGTGTTGAAAAATGTAATCAGTTGATATCTAATGCCTCT
>JABBNX010000171.1:283-7043 GCA_019352135.1 Pseudomonadota bacterium | reverse complement strand
CCTGCCCTCCGAATTTGAATTCGTGACTGCATGAACTTTTTGCGAGCGCATCAATTTTAGACTCTGACGGCATGAACACGCCGCAATGAGGACAACTTTTACCTGGTGTGTTTTTGCTTGGTTCCCAGCAATACAGGCATAGACCTGATGTGTACGTGTTCATTTAGGATCTCCTAGCAATTTGCTGCCATAGGTGAAAATCTGATAGTTGTCGTTGCTGGCTATGTTTTCCGCCGAATACATTGCATGACCCTTGTGGTCTGGTTGGCAACTGAATCGAAACGGTATAATGTCTACAGAGTCTCTATGTGACCTGATTACTGACTTTGTGCTGTTGAGAGTGAACAGAAGAAGGTCGATGTTACTCAGTAACGATCCCTTCTTACTCAGTAACAACGAGTGGGAGTGCAACTGAGATGTTGTGGTTGCCGGAAGAATGATTGTTATGGCTCCGATGGTATCCTTTGAAGTTTTGGCAATCGGTCGCAGAACATCTTTTATCAGCTGATTATGCACCTGGTTGATCGGCATGTTCGGAGGAGGGCGACAAGTAACAAACAATTCCCAGACGTGCCGACTAAACAATTCCCTGTAACTATCAAGTAAATCCATGGTTTCTATTATCTCCTTCAGTAGATATAAGTTATACGTCATGCCGCCTTTCGGCTTCGTCGCGGTGGTTACTCGTTCAACGATTATCAGCCAATTACTCTCCTAGTCAGGCGGCTACTACCTGGGTCGGCTGGAGTGGGATTTCTCACTTCAGAAAATTTACCCTTCTATATATAAAGGCGTACTTTTCGAGGGTTTTTGTCGTGGAAACAGCAATTTATTTTCACCTATTTTTATAATTCCTCCTTACTCACTTATTTCAAGGCGATTATCACTAAAATAAATATTACCCTTGTGCAACTTACAACCACAAAAAAGTAGCACAGTACAAAGACGCTGATTTTTTAGAACAGTGGTTTTAAATAATACAAATTAGACGAAAATGTCCCGCTGTCTGGCAAACTACTAATAGGAATTGGTGCGATAATCCTTGACGGGCTTGTGTTACGCCCTGATGGTGTTGCAGGTGTTACAGAAGGTTGGTCAGGTTTATACTCATCGGCAGTAAGAAGCAGAACTTTAGGATTATTTTAATATGTATGATTATTCTGGGAAGAGGAGTTTGTGGGAATAGGGGTAAATGGGTTATGCTGTCAAGCGGAACTATTCACAAGTGAACAGTAGACATATTTAAACCTGCATATATCCCCTATACGCCATTGACGTACACGTAAAAGGATCAAGGGAGGATCGTTATATACTGGACTATATAACTGTTTTACTTGGTGAAATGGTATCACCTGTTGCTTTGGTTCCTGTATCTGAAATGTGGTTGACTTACCCACTATTTTGGGGCACAATTTGGGGCACACGAGGAAACTTTTTTATTTTATAACATGCTGATATTACAGATTATTTGCTTTGGTGTCTCCTGGTCTCGCCTTCGGCACCACACCAAAACAAATCAATGGCATGCCTGTTGAAATCATAAAAGCCCGTTTTTTCACAGTTTATAACTGTTGATAAAACGGGCTTTTTCACGCCTGAACACTCGTCAGTATTTACTCTCGACTGTCATTGTTTGCTTCTTTCATCGCAAACATGGTGCTCTATCGATGCTCTTCTCTGCGCTCCATTTTCCGCTTTTCACCACGAAAGGTGGGACGGTAGAATCGCCCGTCATAATGCGCTCTATCGTGCTCATATCGATTGAACTCACTTTCCCGATAATGCCGGATAGCATCAATTCGATGCCTGAGTAGTACCGGTGGGAAATGTCTCCTGGTAGCACGCACCCATGGTCCGTTGTAATACAGTCCACGATACCAGCTTCCGCCGTAAAAGTAGAAATAGTCAACCCCGGTATAAACCAGGTCATAAGGGATTCCAACCGCAACGTACAGATTGAGCGCGGGCGAGTAGATGAACTGAGGCGTTTCACCACCAGAGAGCTCGATTGGGGGCGGTGGATAATCTCCTGCTTCTGGCGATGCCTCTGGTGGTGGAAGCTCGGACGGCAATGCATATGCTTGATCCATAACAGGTGGCGGCGGTGCTGCATGTACTGGCTGGGGAGGTGCGGCTGCAATACGCCGGCGATATCCGGGTACCTGATTCCCGTAAGAGTACATGCACTGGACATAAGCATTGTCGTATCTGCGCTGAGCCACACTTCCATAGTCCCTGCCTGCGTCGGAGCCTACTGCCGATCCGACCAGAAGCCCGCTTGCGGCACCAATGAGGGCTCCCGCTCCGGCGTTGCCTGATGCTGAACCTATTACTGCGCCCAACCCTGTTCCTATTGCGGTGCCCGCGATTGCTCCGGTAGCAACATTATTGTCGTAGTTCTCTTGAGCAGATCCACCACTTTGCCGTTCCGCCCACTGTCTGCAGGTTGCGACTTCACCCCGGAAGGCCTCATACGACTTGCCTTGTGCCGGCAGCACATTTACGCTTGGTCCCATTGGAAGAGTTGCACAGCCACTTAACACAAAAAACAAAAGAGCCGGTACGAGTTTTTGTTTAAATCCCATCGTCTTGTTACCTCTTTTTTATTGTCCCCAAAGTTTTGAAGCAGCGCCAGTTGTGATGAAACCACTTCTATGGCGGAGATCAGCACGGTGACTCTGGAATACTCAGACGTGCAATGAAGGTCAACTCAGAATCCGGCCTTATCCCATTTTCGCTGTTTTTCAGGAGCCAACAGGCGCAGATCTTTTGCCTTTGCCTGCTGCTCAGGCGTAAGAACCGCATGAATCTGGTTTCGTACCTTGAGCCTTGATACCATCAATTCTGTCCGGACGGTCTCATCGCTTGCGATCAAAGATCGTACCGCCGGTTCATCAAATGAGTCCGCATTAGACATCTCGTTAATTTTTTTTCGATCGGCTACAAGCGTGTGCCGTAAAGAAGCGTTATTCTGCCGGCCAGCCGTAACTATGGCTTTTATCTGTGCTCGTTGCGCATCGGTGAGACCGAGTAATTCTACCATGGCGGCATATTTTTTTTCACGGTAATTTTTGAATCTGTTGCCGTGCTGATGTGTGGGCATGGTGGTTGCCGCTTCTCCAGTGCTTGTCCCGATTTGTGTGCTGTCAGCAAGGGCAAGTGATGCAGCAGTTGCCGTTACTACTGTTGTAAGAGTCAGAATAAGAAACTTTCTTTTCATGGTAGTTCTCCTTTGCTCGGTTTATATGCCGGGAAAAGCCGGCATCGGTTTCGGTTTATGTTGCAATGACCAACTGCGCCTTCTGTTGTATCCCCCCTTGAGATCATCATTGTTTGAGTAGCTGTTTTCTGAAACCACTGTATGCCAACAATGTGCAGTGAATATGGAGAGAATATGAATTTTTCCCCATACCCCGGAATCATACTTTCTATTTTTGTGAAACCTGATTACGATGCAAGTAGCTGATGCTGACGATTAACTACGGTACATGAGATTTTAAGCGATGAAATTAAATGTAACACACAGGGTTTTTTTGGCGATTCTCGCCGCCAATGCAATCATCGTCCTCTGCATGTTCCTGATAATGCAGTTGAGTGTTGATCACAGTTTTCTCAAATATGTCAACCAACTGGAGCAAAACCGGATGGACCGCTTGGCCATGAAGCTTGGACGGGCATATGATACATGGGGGAGCTGGGAATATCTTCAAAAAGCGCCAGACGCAATTTCCGGGCTAATCAGTGAGACGTACGCAGAAGATTCATCGAGGGCCCAATTTTCGCCTCCAGTCAATAATTCCAAGCGGGAGCTTTCCCGTGTCCCTGAACCATTGGCAAATGGGCGGCATCATCATCTGGAAAGGCGGCTTGTAGTGCTGGACGCCAAACGAAACCCGGTTTTCGGCATCAGTAATCCTGCCAAAATTGAAATTTTCAAGCCGATCTTGGGCAAAGGAGTCGTGGTGGGATATCTGGGGCTGCTTCCAAGCAAATTCCTCTCGGATATTCATCAGCTCAAATTCGTCAAGGAACAGAAATCTGTTTTTGCACTTGTAGCATTGGTTATGCTGCTTGTCGCGGTTGCGATATCGTTGCCACTGGCACGACGTTTGGTTCGCCCACTCAAAAAACTGGCTGCTGCAACCAGCGACCTTTCATCAGGGCGCTATGATATTCGGGTTCCCGTAGATTCTGACGATGAGCTTGGCCATCTTTCACGAGATTTTAATGCACTGGCGATGAGCCTCGACAAAAACGAGCATGCCAGGCGGCAGTTCGTGGCCGACATTTCACATGAATTGCGGACCCCGCTGGCAATTTTGGGGGGTGAGATAGAGGCCATTCAGGATGGGATACAGGAACTGTCGTACGAATCGATCGGCTCGCTTCAGGTTGAAGTCTTCCGTCTTAACAGGCTGGTTGATGATCTGTATCAATTGGCAATTTCTGATGTAGGAGCACTCGCATACCGGAAAGGCGATGTGAACCTGACCGATATCCTGCGCGAAGCAATAGACCGAGCCCGGCCGAAAGTGGCGGAAAGGCCGCTGACACTTACTGTCCTTCTGCCACAAGGCCCCGTTTTTGTTTTTGCCGATGCCGAACGATTGGCGCAACTCTTTGACAATCTCCTGGACAATTCCCGGAAATACACTGATCCCGGCGGTATGCTCGACATATCGCTTGAAGCGGCACACGGCGGAGTAACGGTTGATATCAAGGATAGCGGGCCGGGTGTTTCGGAAGAGGAACGCATGAGGCTGTTCGATCGTCTCTACCGGGTGGAGGGTTCACGCAACAGGTCATCCGGGGGCGCCGGTCTTGGACTTGCCATCTGCCGCAATATCGTCGAGGCCCATGAAGGGGTGATAGAAGCGTTTCAATCACCGCTCGGGGGGGTCTGGATGCAAATTACACTGCCCAATCTGAAGGTTACCAATGATTGACACCATACTCGTTGTCGAAGACGAACCCAAGCTGGCGCGACTCCTGAGCAATTACTTGCGTCAGGCGGGATATGATCTACACTGTGTGGAGAACGGCCTTGACGTCCTGCCGCTGGTTCGTGAGAAAATGCCGTCCTTGATTCTTCTCGACTTGATGCTGCCGGGGAAAAACGGCATGGATATCTGCAAGGAGATCCGTTCCTTTTCAACCGTGCCAATCATCATGGTTACCGCCCGCATTGAGGAAATTGACCGGCTCCTTGGTCTTGAACTTGGAGCTGATGATTACATCTGCAAACCATTCAGCCCGAGGGAAGTCGTTGCGCGCGTCAGGGCCGTGTTACGGAGAAGCGGTAATCAACAGCAGTCTGGCGTGGTTTCCCTGCTTCTTTTGGATGAAGAACGTTTTCAGGCAACGCTCCATGGCCGTGACCTGGAGCTCACCGTTGTTGAATTCCAACTGCTGAGCTTTCTTTCCGCCAATCCGGGACGTATATACAATCGTAATCAGCTCATGGATCGCATTTACCCTGACCAACGTGTTGTCAGCGATCGCACAATCGATAGCCATATAAAGAACCTGCGCAAAAAAATTTCCGGAGTATCGCCGGAAACTGAACTTATTCAATCCGTCTATGGTGTCGGATATAAATTTGATGCCAACCAGTAAAAAATTATCGAGAGCACACCGAGGATAGCACGCATGCAAGAGACTGTTACCGAAACTATTACAGCAAACCCCCATCAGGCAAAACGGCCGTTTTACTCTCGCGGGTGGTTCTGGGCCATTCTGTTTTGTCTCGTTACGGTTGGTGGTTTTGCCTTCTGGAAAACAGGACTGCTCTTTCCTGCATCCGCATCTGGCAAGTCCGGCAAAAAAGGGCCGGCTCTCCCCACGCCGGTATTTGTTGTGCAGGTACGAAAGGGCGATATGAATCTTTATCTGACCGGACTCGGATCTGTAACGCCTCTGAACAATGTAACGGTACGGAGCCGTGTTGACGGTCAACTCATGGCGGTTCATTTCCGTGAGGGACAAAATGTTGCCAAGGGGAGTCTGCTGGCGGTTATCGACCCGCGGCCGTTTCAGGTCCAATTGACACAGGCTGAGGGGCAGATGGCCCGTGATCGGGAGCAGCTGAACAATGCCCGCCTGGACTTGGAACGCTACCGCACGCTCTGGAAACAGGATTCGATTCCCCGGCAGCAGTTGGATACCCAGGAAGCCCTGGTCCGGCAGAATGAAGGCGCCGTCAAGATTGACCAAGGACAGATTGACGGCGCTAAACTGCAGCTCACCTACAGTCGCATTACGGCTCCCATTAGTGGCCGTGCCGGCTTGCGCCTTGTGGACCCGGGGAATATGGTGCATGCAACTGATGCCGGGGGGCTGCTGACAATCACCCAGGTACAACCGGTTGCAGTGGTGTTCCCGCTTCCCGAAGACAGTCTGCCCCAGGTTCTGCACAGGATGAAAGGAGGCCGGCTTGCCGTCGACGCCTTTGATCGCGAGATGAAACAGAATCTTGCTGCCGGAACATTGGTCACCGTCGATAACCAGATCGACCCCTCCACCGGTACGGTGAAGCTAAAGGCTGTCTTTGCCAACCGGAACAACGAACTCTTTCCCAACCAGTTCGTCAATGCCAGACTTCTTCTGGATGTGAAAAAAGACGTCCTTATCATACCATCCGCTGCCATCCAGAGGTCTCCACAGGGCGCCTTTGTCTTCGTGGTGAAACCGGACCGAACGGTTGCCATGCGGCCGGTCAAAACCGGTATCACCCAGGGGGCGGAAACGTCCATAATTGAAG
>JABBNX010000171.1:0-273 GCA_019352135.1 Pseudomonadota bacterium | reverse complement strand
GTAGTGGATGGAGCGGAACGCCTCAGGGATGGCAGCAAGGTGGAGGCAAAGGAACGGGAACAGAGCGGCAAGGCGGGTGGCAGAGGAGCAAACCCGGACGGTAAACCGGGCAAACAGTCACACGGGCGCCCTCAATGAATTTCTCGCGTATCTTTATTCTGCGGCCGGTTGCCACCACGCTGCTGATGATCGCCATCATCCTGGCCGGTGCCGTAGCCTATAAGCAGTTGGCGGTGTCCGCCCTGCCGCAGCTTGATTATCCGACCATTCAGG
>JABBNX010000170.1 GCA_019352135.1 Pseudomonadota bacterium | reverse complement strand
AACGAATTTGGTGATGTATTCAAATTACTGAATATACTTTTGCAAGAGGCTCAAAGGAATATTATGAGGTGCTCTCATGCGAAAGTTGAAGCTGAGCAAGGCCTTTACCCTGATGGAATCGGGGCCTGTTGTCCTCGTGACGACCCATGATGGGCAGAAAGACAACATCATGACTGTCTCCTGGACAATGGTGTTGGATTTCACCCCGGTATTTGCCATCACCACGGGTGAATGGAATCATTCTTTCGTGGCGCTGCGAAAGAACAAGGAGTGCGTCATTGCCATTCCCACGGTTGACATGCTCGATACGGCAGTCGGTATAGGGACGTGCTCTGGGACAGACACAGACAAGTTTGCAAAGTTCAAGCTCACGCCTGTACAGGGCAAAGTCGTCAGGCCGCCCTTGATCAAGGAGTGCTTCGCCAACATCGAGTGCAAGGTCATCGACATCATTAAGAAGCACAACATCGTCGTGTTAGAGGGGGTTGCCGCGTACATCGATTCCGCACGCAAAGAGAAGCGCGCGGTTCACGCTGTTGGCGACGGAACGTTCATTGTCGACGGGCACAAGATTGACCGGAGGAAAATGATGTCTTCCAAGATTCCATTCGGCGTTTAGCGTTCATTGGCAAGTCATGAAAAAACTATGGCACCAAGATTTTGGATGTTTCTGGGTCGAGCCAAGTTAACCATCAGTTTTTGTTTAACAATATGTCAAAAATGGCATCTATTTTGGCCTTAAACGCACGTTTGCAGTGGCAATAACCGGTCTTTAAGATTGAGCTGACTAAAATATTGGCTTCTAAAAACAGTGACTAGCGAGAAGAGCGAACCATGGGCGGCATTTGGACTTTGTTTTACTTCGCCAGTGTCCCCAGAAACGCTGCGTGGGCTCATAGACATTCCTCCATCATCTCCTCAATATCCCCTTTCAACCTCTTCACAGCAGAATACCCATGACACAAAGAGTTGACCGGAAAGTCTGATTTTTTTCAATAACTTATAATTGAACATTGTAAAAGTATTGTAAAACGCATGGTACCCCTTCTTTTTTTTCTTCCATATCTCTATACTGAGAAGCAGTAAGTACAGCAAGCAGCAGTACTTCATCTTTTAAAATGAGTATGATCGTTTTACGTGATGCCAGTCACTGGAAGCTTTTTTGCACACGATTTATTGAGCATGTTACATCCGAACAGTTACAGACGAAAGCCACACTGAGCTCCCTGATTTTTCCACCCTCATCGCCGACCTTCGCCAAACGTTTAACTCTGCCAGGCTGCAACATTACGTTTTCTCTTTTACTCACTCTCCGCTCATGTAACAGAAGCACCCTCGCAAGAGACACACAAGGAGAATAAAATGCTTCAACCCCCAACATTTCCCGCCCCACATCCTCTCGCAGCCAGAGCCCGTGTCCTTCTTTCAAGCGTCTTCGGCCCGTATGGTCAGGACGATCAGTACGGCAGCCGCAAAGTCAACCCGATGGAACTGTACCAGAATCAGGTAACCCGTCTCCAGGGCGGTTTCTCTCTCCGTATGTTTCACCGCTCCTTTGGGCTAATGATGATACAGGAAAATCTTGACGCCCCCTGCACCCTTCTGGATTTCCCGACTCTGGAGAGCTTCACCGAACATATCCGTCAACAAAGCTATGACGTCATCGGCATCAGCGGCATTATTGCCAATGTCGGCAAAGTAGCCAAAATGTGCGAACTGGTCCGCCGTTATCAGCCGGGAGCAACGATTGTTGTCGGCGGACATATCGCCAACAAGGAGGGGCTTGATCAGATGATTGATGCCGACCTTATCGTTCGCGGTGAAGGGGTCCGCTGGTTTCAGCATTACCTCGGCCAGGATGACCAAAAGCCGATCAAACACCCCGCAGCCTTTTCCGGCTTCGGTTCGAAAACCATGGGGTTAAGTCTTGGCGACAGTCCGGAACGAACGGCGGCGATCCTGATCCCCTCCGTCGGCTGTCCCATGGGGTGTAACTTCTGCTCCACCTCCGCCCAGTTCGGCGGGAAAGGGAAATTCATCAATTTCTATGAAACCGGTGATGAACTCTATGCCGTCATGTGCGACATCGAACGGAAGTTGAAGGTGCGCTCCTTTTTTGTCCTCGACGAGAATTTCCTGCTGCACCGTAAACGGGCGCTGCGACTGTTGGAGCTGATGGCGGCCAACGGCAAGAACTGGTCACTCTCCGTATTCAGCTCGGCACGGGTACTAAAATCCTATTCGATGGATCAGTTGCTGGGATTGGGAATCGGTTTCGTCTGGATGGGACTTGAAGGAGAAGAGAGCGCCTATGACAAGCTCAAGGGGGTCGATACCCTTAGCCTCGTGCAACATCTGCAGACCAACGGCATCCGGGTTCTCGGCTCATCGATTCTCGGTCTTGAAAATCACCGTCCGGAAGATCTGGGGGCTATCATCGACTATGCCGTCCGTCACGATACGGTTTTTCATCAGTTTATGCTGTACACGCCGATTCCCGGCACCCCTCTTCATGAAAAACACAAGCGGGAGGGGACTCTCCTCCCTGAAGCAGAGTTTCCTTTTGCCGATGCCCATGGTCAGTATCGCTTCAACTATCGCCATCCCCATTTTAAAAACGGGGAGGAAGAGAACCACCTGCTGGACGCCTTCAGCAGGGATTTTGATGCGAACGGCCCCAGTCTCCTGCGCCTTTTCCGGGTACTCCTGAACGGGTGGCAGAAGCACAAATCACATTCCCGCAGCGTTCGGGAACGCCTCGCCTGGGAAGCTGCGCCGCTCCGCTCCACCTACGCCGGGGCTGTCTGGGCGATGAAACGGTATTATCATCTGATTCCGCAGATTCGAGGAAAGGCAAGCATTCTTCTTGAGGATATTTATGCCGAATTCGGCTGGAAGACACGCCTGATTGCCCCGCTTATCGGCCGGTATGTTTTCATGCGCCTGAAGAAAGAGGAAGAGCAACTTGCGGCTGGACGGACCTATGAACCCCGTTCCTTCTGCGAAAATAATGCTGCAGCACTGGCTCTTAAAAACAGTACCACCGCCAAGCGCAATCACGGCATTCCGCAGTTGACGCCGCTACCGCAACCGGCCTGGCAGTAAATAGGGAAAGCAGACTGCAACTGCACGTTAGTCTCCTCCCCGCACGACAGAAACAGGGCAAGTAAAACTAATGGGTCCTCGCGCACACTATCTCGGCCCCGAAGTTCCTGAAGAAGCATTGATTTGGCAGGTTCCAATCCCTGCAGTCGATCATAAACTGATCAATGAGAGTGATATCGCCACACTGAAGGGCAAGATCCTTGATTCCGGTATGTCTATCTCCGGGCTGGTTTCACCCGCGAAACAACAAAATGGGCTATAATGTTGGGGGCAGCTATTATTTTACTAAACTGTAACATTCTTTTGGGCCTGGATTTGGTATTATTAGAACACGTGTAGAATAACTTATCTGTGGAGGGCTTATCATGAAAAAGTTAGTTGTGAGTTTAGTGCTGGCTGTAACATGTATGGGGCTTGGAATTTCTTATGCCGACGACAAGGGAATGTCCGAAACAAAAAAAGATGAATGCCTCCTTATTTCCCAAGGGTGCAGGGATGCAACCATGAGCATCCAGCAAAAGATAGAGAAACTGAATGCTGAAATCAAGAAGGGCCGGAAAGTTTATACAGCAGAGGAGCTCAAGACGCTCAAAAACAAGCTAAAAGAAACCGATGACATGCTCAACAATTTGCTTTACGGACCTTAACCTGCTCATTGCAGTAGATAGCACTATTAAACAGAGGGACAGGTTTTACTGACTGCCCCTCTGCTTTTCGGTCATGCCGCTCTGATAATTCCCTGAATCTGCAGACATCAAAGCCGGAACCGAGTACCTCAAAAAGACTTCGTATTAACAACAATGACATCCTGCCTCATAGTGGTATAATACAAAACAATCTATGTCTCAATTTGTGTTGAGGCCAATTCAATAATAATGTATGCATAACAGATCCGAGGTTATTCAAGATGAAAAAACGATATTCCACAATTTTTACCATCACCGTTGCTGCTGTACTCGTAGGCAGTGTTGCCTATGCCGCTAAAAAGAAACTACAGACTAAATCAAAACCTATGTTTCCTGATGTATCCGAAGTTGATTTAGCAGCTGGGCTATTTGATGCGGATGTGAACCAGAAACAGAAATCACCAAAAGAGATCGATACCAATTCACATGGTGATGAGCAGCTTAATGACCTGATTATTGCAATGAAACCTGATAAAGAATAGATGAGTAGAAAAACTCCTCTATCCGTTGTGGTTTCATCCCATATCTAAAAGTTCTTGCGGCGTTTGAATTATCTCAATCAAGTAAAGAACAAGAGGCATCTTGTTGTTGCAAAGCCCAACATGGCTTAAACCGGCTCAAGATGAGTGACTTGTATGGAAAGTACGAGACATAATTTAAGAATCAAAGGTGATTCACATTGTCTCTTAACGACTTGCAATGGGATTACCTATCATGCACGACTTGTTAATTTATCATTGAGTGGGGCATTGGTTGATATTGATAATAATATTTCCTATGACTTGCACTTAGAGGATACGTGTGAACTGACGCTGAGTGAAACTCCTAATACATCCTCAACAAAGTTCACAGGGATAATAGTAAGACTTGAATCTGATGTTGTAGGAATTAGTTTTACCCATCAGTAACAAAGGCCCGAAACATACAACTCTTGCTGTGACCTTTCCCCTCGCAATGATAATTTTCAGCAATTAGTTCACTTATTGTCCAGTTAAAGTAGTAGTATGGATGATTAAGGAGTAATTCATATGAAAAGTGAGAACGATGATTTCAAAATAACATCAGGTTCACATTGTCTTCTGATGGGTCTTGATGGAGTCACCTATCAGGCACTGCTAGGTGATTTGTCATTGACGGGAGCATTGATTAAACTGAATGATAATATTCCAAATGGCCTGCACGTTGGTGAAATGTGCGGTCTTATGCTAACTGGCACGACTAAATTGAGTTCTGCAAAGTATACAGGAAGGATAGTTGAGCTTAATTCTAATGGCGTGGGGATTAGTTTTAACCATCAGGAACATCAGCACCAGAAGAATAAATATTTTCCTCCTGAAAAGGTTGCACAACTAAAAAATCCACCAAATAATTAAGTGGGTTTCTGGAATAACTGAAGATTGCCGATGGCAACTTTATGGTCCGCATTATCAGCAGATCGTAAATGATACAGCGAGTTGAGCCAGGCTGCGAGTCAGCTTATCAGTGCTTTTTTCAAGCTTCTGACCAATACGCAAATTACGATATAAATTAAAATAGAGTTGAAAGAATTCCACAGGTAACGGTTTGTACCTATTTCTATCTGTCCATAAAAATCAGCTGATATTTTGACTATTACGATTTCAATTGCACATAAAATGCCTACATATGGATTTGTAAACCAAGATACTAACCCAATACTGAGGATGTACAATATTTCAATAGAAATATCACCGGTTATGAAGTCAACATACCCCAATAGAGAAACGACGATTGTAGTGATTATAAAAGCTTTTATGAAAGCTACGAATTTATATTTTGCCAAGCTTCGCATAAATGCCCCATGTGGATGAAGATAAATGTAATAGACCGTTTTATGGTTAACACGATAATATTTTATAGTCCCTGTTTTTAATTCAAGGCAAAAGAAGGGGGCATAGCTAAAAGCTGGCCCCCTCTTTGTTTATGGCTTGAGGCTGCCAGAAAGGTTAGCTATGGGCTTTTAGCTTGCGCCTCGCAACTCTTCTGTATTATATGAAATCAGCACTGTAACAATATTATCCTCTCATTTCTGTAACGGGCTATTTATGGACGACTCATACCTCTACAGCACCAGAATCCAGAATACCTTTGATGAAGATCAGGCTGAAATACTTTATCTGTTTAAAGAGGAGCTGACCAGACAGCCTAAATTCCAGATCACCCTGATTAATTATTATCAGGGGTTACCTGTATCATGTCCTGCCCATATTATCAGCATCGAGAAAGACATGATCGACGTTGATGTTGCACCATATCAGGCCTTTACCATGAAGGATCACCATTACACATTCATACGCAGCAAGATACTGGTTCATGACGTCCATGCAAATATTCAATATGTAAATATCAGCAAACGTGCCGCAACATTGAGGAAACTGTGCTATGTTGAAATCATGGCAGAAAGAAGAAACTATCTCCGGTTAACATTAGGAAAACCTCAAAATGCTGCTTTCAAAACCAATGAGGGGTTAGCTAAAGGCAAGCTTGTTGAAATCTCAATAAACGGTGCTTGTGTTCAGATTGACACCCCCTGTTGTCTTGAAAAAGGTGAAGAAACGACTCTGTCGTTCACACTGCACAACATAGCTCAAAATGAAAATTACAACATACGAACTCAGGCCACACTTGTCGGCATTGACGGAGATGCCTTTCCAAGAAGGTACATGTTCATCACTGAGCCAGACAAGATATTAGATCGTGAGATAGCCAGATATCTGCTGCAAAGACAAATAGAAATTCTTCAAGAAATTAAAGTTGTGACTGAATAAGAATCCGCCCAACGTCTCTTGCTTGACCACATCAGATCGTACCCAACTTTCTCTCTAGCCTCTCCACCACTTCGGCAACGGTACCTTCAGTGTCGTCTCCGCGGACGGTAAAATACAGAAATTGTCCCGTGTGGTCGGACCAGTAGAGATCTTCCACCGGCAGTGGTTCTAGCAGGGACTCTATCTTTTCATAAGAGATGAACGGGTCGCCGTCAGGCCACTTCCTGTCGAGCCTGGCCTGCTGGGCATCTGTCAAGAGTATCCGGTACGTTATCGAATAGACTTCTGCCTTCATTACGGTTTGATATAGGCATTCAGCCCGATCGTGATCGGTTTTCCGTCTACCTCGGCAGTAGTAACGGCATTTCCACGCGTGCTGGCAACCACCAGGGTTTTGCCGGAGGCCGACGGCGTCGGCTTCTCCAGGTCGATTTCAATGCAGAGCTTGTTGCCTTTTATTTCAACGGTCATTGCCATTGCCGGTTCTCCCTTGTCTTGAACTTTTTCATCATATAACTATCGAGCCTCTTGCAAAAGTATATTCAGTAATTTGAATACATCACCAAATTCGTTTAA
>JABBNX010000169.1 GCA_019352135.1 Pseudomonadota bacterium | reverse complement strand
AGAGGCATTAGATATCAACTGATTACATTTTTCAACACCTTTGTGGAATGGCTTGCATCTCGATGCGCTCTTTTTGCCAAATAATATATGCATGAGATTTCAATACAGAGGATATTTTTGCGGAGGACTATGCGTTTGATGACAACGCTGTTTTTATCCATAAACCGGTTTCAACCGACGTGCTTTTGACAAAGGTACGGGAGCTGCTGGATAAAAAATTACCTGAAAATGTCAAAGCCCCAACCTTTTCCTGACGGTTTTCAGTACGGTTTACCCTACTTGAACTCCAGTTTATAGAAGAGGTCAACGCCGCTTTCGCCGCCACCGGTCTGGGTTTCGATCTGCCACTTCTTGAAAATATCGTACCGTAACCGGAACAGGTTGCTGCCGGTAAACAGCGACTTGCCGTAACTGATATAGATCTCCGGGGTCAAATACTTGCCCACGGTGAGCATTGTCTCGGTGATGCCGGGCTGCTGCGTCGCCGGAATGGCCCCGGGGGGTGTTACCTGGAGCGGCGTATACCCCATGGGATTGCTGGTTGCCCCGACACCACCCTGGATCTCAAGGGTACTCAAGCCGAGTTGATTTTTTAGTTGGTTCTGCAGATCCGCCGCCTGGCCCGAGGTGAGCAGTGCTCCAGCCGCCTGGGTCAGGAGGTTTGCCTGTTGACCGCTGCTGCCAAGCGGATGCCCAAGGACGATATAGGCCAGGACATCGACATCCGGCATGGATGGCTCGGAGTAGAGCTTGGTGATCGGCCTCTGGAGCGTGCCCGCAACCGTCACGCCGGCCCGCACGTTGCCAATCGTGCGCAGAGCCAGAAAATCCAGGCTTGGGCGATCAATGGTGTCACCGGCAAAGAAGAGACGTCCCCGCACAATTTCAAGATCCACCCCGTAGGTACGGTAACGCCCTTTAACAACCTTGATCTCGCCTCTGCTGGTAATCCTGTGGAGGCTGCTCAGGGACAGATCCACCGCTCCGCCCAACTGGGCGTCGATTCCCGCAACCTTGACGTGGACCTTGTCACCGAGCAACAGCCGGACCTGAACATCCAAAGCCAAAGGGGAACCCGTCGCACGCGGCACGACCTTGCCCTCCAGGATGACATCGCTGCTCGGCGTGATGGTCGTCCGGGACTGTGTTCCGACGATGTTCAGTTCGGGCAGACTGACTTCACCGCGTACGGTAAGCTTGTGAAGCGTCCCTTCAAAGCTGAGCTTCGGCGAGCTTGTTATGCGGAGCTCGGGGAAATCGACTGTTTGAAAATTTTCACCGCGGATGGTGCCCTGGTAGCCAACAACCTGCCAGCCGGCCAGGGTTATGAGCGCCGTCCCCTCAATATGCCCTGAACCGGAGAGTGCCCGGAAGGAATCAACCCGAATGAGATTCTTTTCCAGGCGTGCTGCGAGCTGGACGTCTTTGAGGTGGATGCCGGCGGTGGGTAGATACGCACCGGCTTTGGCTAGCCGCAACGTTCCTGTTATTTGTGGTGTTCCCCAGGTTCCGCTGATGTCAAGCTCGGTGGAAAGTTCCGCGTAGCTTTCCTGGACTAATCCGGGGAACAGGGCGGTAATAATCCCCTTTTCCGTGACCTGGCCGGATAGTGATGCCCGGACAGGCCCCTTTGGATTGACGGCAAGCGGGAAACGTGCCGGAAGCGGCAGCTGGAAGTTTCCCCGGGCCTGTCCGTATTCAGCCATAGCCAGGGAAAGGGTGCCGGACAACGTTTCTCCCCGCCAATTCCACGAGGTCGTTGCTGACTTGAACGTGAGGTTCAGCTCTCCGTCAGGCCTCTGCTGGTGTACTTTTCCTCCGGAAATCGAGGCAGTGCCGTCCAGTTCGAAGCGTTGGCCCGGAAGCATGCTCCCTGTGGCGTGGCCGCTGATGCGTCCTTCAAGAACGGTGTCGGGGGGAAACCATGGTTTGAGGAGTGCCAGGTCGATCCCGCTCACTTCCGCCGCCAGTTTCCCCTTTTCAGGCATGGCCAGGCTGAGCGGAGCTGCTGATGAAAAGTTCCCTTTTACACTGCCGCCATCCGCCGTACTGAGCTCTATATCAGCTCGCAACCCCTGTGTGCCGCCATCAAAAGTTACCCGGCTACTCCGGATAGTCATGCTGCCTCCCTGTCTGGCGAAGGTCCCGCTACCGGAGGCGCTCCCTGCCAGGGTGAGGCGATTCCCGGACAGAAGTCCTATTTTGACGCTGCCGCGACTCTTGCCCGTGATCTGCACATCCTGCAGATAGGCATTGGCCCGGGACAGGTTCAAGCCGTTCCACTGCGCCCGGAGCTGGCCGCTCAGCGGCTTCAGGGCCAGATCGGCGGCAATTTCAAGACGCTCCGCGGCACCGGCTGAGAGGGTGAGGGGGGACAGGGAAACTTTTTCGGCGCTGACGGCGAATCCCGCCGGTGCCGTCATGGTCCATGCCCCGCTACGGTCACTGCCTGCAAGGCGGGTGATCTTTCCCTCCCATATTCCGGCGTTGTATCCCGCAGCCAGCGTCAGCTGCGCTTTAGCGTCGGCTGAACGCAGCGATGCGTTCAGAGTGTGACGCGGCAGCGTGCCGTCCGCTGCAACGGTCACGGCATTCAGCGTATACCCCTCGTAGATAACATTCTGCAGCGATGCGGCTACATGCAAAGGAGACCCGGTGTCTTGATCAAGCCGGGCAGTCAGGTTGGCCGCTGCTATCTGTGTTCCATCGTAGGACAGCTTGTTTCCTATAGCGGCAACGGAACCGCTGAGGTGCCGGTCGCGCCAGCGCACCCAGCCATCGGCCTGAAGTGTCCCGGCCGCCCCCGGCACGAGCCGGGAAAAATCAGTGATCTGTGCGGCGATATCCACCCGCCGGTTCAGTTCCCCTGCAGCATGCAGGTCAAAGCCCTTACCCTGCAGCGCCAGGCGGGTAAGGTTCAGGTTGTTGCCGGCAAAATCCGCCTTGACTTCACCGGTCAGTGCCTGGCCGTGCAGACGGCTTTCCAGGAGTGCGCCGCTGACGCTCCCCGTGAGCGGTGCACTCCCGGACCAGGCCAGTTTGCCGGTGGCAGTGAAATTCGCAACCCCCTTCCAGTCAGGAGCAATCCGGGCCGGGTTGAGGTTTGTGCCGCGTAGTGTCCCCTGCAGTGCAAAGCCTTTGCGCCAGTCCATCTCCAGGTTTCCCGCCAGGGATCCATCAAGAATAGTGCCGGACAGCGGGGCCAGTTTCATGCCTTCACCCGTACCGGTATAGGTAGCGGAAAGCGCAGCCCCCTGCCAGCCGCGTGCCTGGTTAGCAATGGTGATGGTACCCCGATAGCTGTCCATGGTACCCGCGAACTTCAGGGTGCCGGAGAGGTTAGTCGGCACGTTCAACTCAGGGGCGAGATCGAGGCCGGCCGCCTTGACCTGCAATGCCACTACTGACT
This sequence comes from Pseudomonadota bacterium, assembly GCA_019352135.1. Classification (GTDB taxonomy): domain Bacteria; phylum Desulfobacterota; class Desulfuromonadia; order Geobacterales; family Pseudopelobacteraceae; genus JACRCG01. The sequence goes on along the minus strand of JABBNX010000169.1, from coordinate 3,864 downwards.
CCCGGTTTGTGAACGTCAGTGATCCGTCGGCTGTTACCAATCCTTTTTGTCCCGGCCGGGTCAGGCGGAGGCGGCGCAGATTGAAGGCATTGCCCGCCATGCCCACATCGCCACTCAGTTCCACCAGCTTGCGGGTGCCTGCAGCACCGGCAACCGTGACGGTACCGACAAACTGTTCAGGGCCGGTGTCGTGACTTTGCCCCGCCTGCAGCGAGAACCGGTCCATTTCGGCCACGGGGTGCGCCAGGGCAATTGCAAGATCTGCCGTGAGAGATGGTTGATTGAATCCTGCCGCAACTCTGCCGTGTATGTTTGCAGAAGGAGAGGCAACCGTGAGATTGTCGAGAGACAAGATGCCGTCCTGCCAGATGACGGAGCCGGCAAGGGACGTCACCAGCAGCGGTTGTCCCTGCAGACGGCGATAACTGAGGTTTGATACTTGTAAACGAGCGATTCTGCCATCAAACAGCTGCGCATTACTGGATACCTGCGGCCACGCCAGATGCAGCGGCTTGTTGGCGGGAGGGGCATTGTCCTGAATCCGCACCCCGTTGAGGGTCAGTTCCTGGACAGCGACAGTCCCTGCCAGCAGCAGGAACGGTTTCCAGCGCAGTTCAAGACTGTCCAACTCCAGTTTCTGCTGTGCCAGACCCACCCGTACCTGCGTGAGCTGCAGATGGTCGATGATTCTCCCTTCGATCTTTTGGGCAGAGAAGCTGACCCCGCTCAGCGGGACCACCGCAGTCAGTAGCCAGCGGGAACCCTGCGTCGTGGCAACGGCCCAGATGATAACCGCACATGCGGCTCCCGTCAGGGCAAGTGCCAGTGCACCGCCGAGAAGCCTTATTGTCAGCCGGTTCATAGCTCAAACCCCACGGTGAAGTGGAAATGAATGGACGGATTATTCACCCCAAGCGGTCTGGCGACGGAAAGGTTCAAACCGCCAATTGCGGTATAGTAGTGCAGGCCGATACCGGCTCCCTGAAACAGGGTAATGGCGGAGAAGGAATTGAAGGCGTTGCCGACATCGTAAAAGACGGAAACGCCCCAGTCCTTGAATAATGCCCGCTCCAGCTCAATGCTGCCGGTCAGGAGTTGTTTGCCCCCCACGACCTTGCCGGAGGCGTCGCGCGGCCCCAGCGACTGGTAGGAATAGCCGCGTACACTTTGGTCTCCGCCGGTGAAGAAGCGCAGCGACGGGGGGATGTCTTTGAGGGGATCATTCAGCAGGGTTGTTCCCGCCTTTGCGCGCGTATGCAGGGAAAGGCGCCAGGGGAGCGGCTGGAGGTGACTCCCCTCGGCCAGGATCTGGACCAGTGCTGTATCCGAGCCGAGCAGCTGATGGGTGCCGCGCAGATCAAATCCGTAGCGAAACCCCCGGTGGGGACGTATCGGATTGTCATAACGATCATCGGAAAAACGGACCCCCGGCAGCAGAAGACGTGCCGTGGATTTCAGATTACCCACGGTATATTCTTCATATTGGGCCTTTACATAGGCGGTGCCCAGCTTGCCTTTACCGAAACTCCGGTTACGATCCAGCTCCAGAGCCGCTATCCGGCTTAAATAGGTCGTGGTGTCCTCCCGCTGCAGGTTGAGTTGCAGCGTCGTGGAACTTTTTATATCTGTTGGGCTGGGAATAATATACCCGGTCACCAACCCCTGGAGTCGTTCGGCAATAAACAGGTTAGAATATAATTCATGCCCCAGGTGAAACATGTTCAGATCGCGGTAACGGATCGTGAAGCGCGCACCCGTATCCGTGCCGTAGCCGATGCCCGGACGCAGGCTGATGCGCGGCCCCTCTTTCAACTGCACGGTTACCGGCACCTTGGATGCCTCGGCGTCCTGTTTTTCCGGCGTGATGATGACCTCTTTGAAACGCTCGGAGTTGGTGAAGTTTCGCTGGGTTTCGCCGAGACGGGGATAGGAAAAGGAATCGCCTGATGAGTAGGCCAGATGGCGACGCAGGAAGCTGCCCGGGTAGTCCGGTGCTCCCCTGATGGTGGTCTCGCCGAAATAATACTTTTTGCCGGTATCCAGGAGCAGTTTTATCGTGGCGGATGTAGCGGACTTTGCAATGCGGATTTCGTGCTGAGAAAATTCGGCGTCCAGATAGCCGAGATCCCGGGCTCGTAATTTGAGTGCAGCCTTGGCCTCTTCGTATCTCTGCTGCTGCAGCACGGCTCCCTTTTTCAGGGGAAATGCTGCAACCAACCGGTGCAAAGGCTTTTCCTCCTTGCCCGGTCCGGCCACATCCACCGTTACGTCGGTCAGTCGCACCGGTTCTCCCGGTACCACTGTGACCAGCAGGCGAAAGCCTTCTCCCGCTGGTTCGACTTTTGCCGTGACATGAGCGGTGTAATAGCCGAATGGCTCCAGTGCGGTCCTTGCTTTTGCTTCTGCCTGCTGTGCGAACCGTTCGAGCCAGCGTTGATCCACTTTTCCATCACGAACCAATCCGGTCGGAAGAATAAGCGAATCCTGCACATTTTTCAGCGCATCACCCTCAATACCGGTAACGACGACTTTGACCGGTTCGGCGGCATGCACCGGCAGAACGAAGGAAAAACATAACATCAGGCACGTAAGAGCAGCACCAATCCTTCTGCAGCGTCGTCCGGCACAATTATCTGTATATGGTGATGAAACATCAGACATTACATGTGCCTTTTCAGTATATTTCTGATGGTAGAGTAGATGCAGCTGCCTGTTTTTTACTTTACCACAGAAATTCTATCATGTTCTGCTCATACCGAAAGTGCTCAGCTGCTTCAAAAATGTCACCCCCATGATAGCTCCTTCTGTGCGAGACGGATTTGAGAAGCGTCCGTTTACATTATTTTACCGAGTCCTTGATTTTATCCCCGGCTTTTTCGAGTGATTCTCCGGTTTTCTTGGTCGCTTTATCAATCTGCTCACCGGTTTTTCCAGCGGCGTTGTCCATTTTTTGGCCAGCTCGCTCCATCGGGCCCTTTTCTTTCTCACAGCCGGATACTACGGCTACCACGAGGCCCAGTATCGCTGCTGAAATAATCCAATTACCGACTTTCGTCATGTGGAATCTCCTTTTTATGTGGTTCGTCTGTAACGCTGTGTTTGCTCTTATTGATCCTCTGGTTTTTGCTATGCTGCATGTCATAGCCACAGCACCTACAGGCTCTGCTTTTTACTACCTATTTTTTGAAGCCGTCGAGCCATTTCCAGCCATCGCTTAGTTCCGGGAAAGCGGCGCCGAAATGGACCGTCTTGACCGGGTCGGCTGAAATGGTGATGGTGGCTGTCTCTTCCACCAGCTCAACACCGGGGCCCTGCGGAACGTGGCTCTTGGCGCCTGCGGTGCTGAAAGCGTTAAAGGCGGCCTGGGAGTTGCCGTAGGGAACCAGTTCGTCGCTCTTGTGGTGGATCATTCGCATCGGAACGGTCGGCACCCAGCCACGGTACGAATCGTTCTGTTTCAGCAGGGCGACCACAGTACTCGTGTCGAGGGTGAGCTGGTCAATGAACTGCTGGGTCAGAATGCTTTTCGGTACGATTAGTTTGACCGGACTGAAAGTCATCCCCATCGCCTCGCTTATCTTGTCCGAAGTCGAGTCGCCGTTGAACAGCGGCGGAATGGTGGTGTCGTATGGGAAGCGCATGGTGAAGCCGGGGCTGAAATCAGTTGTCTTCGCCCCATAGGCGTAGTTGTAGGCAGTAAGGAGCAGGGGGTCGTTGAAGACGCTGAGCGCCTCGATCATGTCGTCGTGTGTGTCTGATTCGGGGAGAAGGAGATAGTCGACCCCCAGATCGGTCTCGTAGTCGAAGACCTCCTCGGGGTGCTTCAGCGCGCGGATGACCGTGCGTACTCTCTCGGCCACGTAG
>JABBNX010000168.1 GCA_019352135.1 Pseudomonadota bacterium | reverse complement strand
AGAGGCATTAGATATCAACTGATTACATTTTTCAACACCTTTGTGGAATGGCTTGGTTAAATACCTGGCCTTTTTTGTAATATCGCTTTTCGTATCCGGTTATGCTGCCTTTTTATGGGCCTGCATGATCCGGTACACGCTGGCTACGCCGATTTCCAATTCATCAGCAACGGCCTGTTTTGTCTTGCCCTGGCTTATCAGTTCCAGGACCTTTGTCGTCTGTGCCCGTGCGGTCGGTTTGCGTCCCTTGTAGGCTCCGGCGTCTTTTGCCAGACGGATACCTTCCCGCTGCCTCTCCAGCATCATCTCGCGTTCAAACTGTCCGATTGCTGCCAACATGGAAAGCATCAGCTTACCGGTCGGGGTGCTGGTGTCCAAGTTGATATTGAGTACCTGGAATGAAACATTCCTGGCGTCCAAGGCTTCAACAATCTCTAATAGGTGTTTTGTGCTTCGTGCGATACGATCCAGCTTGCAGACGACAATGGTGTCACCTTCGCGGACATAATCAAGCATAGCCGTCAGCTGTGGCCGGTCCTGCTTTACGCCGCTGGCTTTTTCCTGGAATACCTTGTCTACCCGTGCGGCCTGGAGCTGTTCAAGCTGTGCGGTCAATTCCTGGCCTTCCGTGCTTACCCTTGCATAACCGATGGTTGCCATGTCAATTTCCTCTCGTGCAATTTAATATCAATAGGTGCAAAAACTATATGATAAATCTATCAATAGAGTCAAGGACATTTATTCATTTTGAGTTTTCCGCAATTTTCAGCCGCGTAAGTTGCTGAATTTTCGTTGTTGAATCTATCACGTGAATTCTATCAATATGGCATGCCCTATTGATAGCGTGGTGACAATAAAAAGGAGCCGGTTTATTGACTCCTTGTGCTGGTTATGAGGCTATCAAAAAATTACACATGAATGGGTTGTGCCACAAGACGCACACCAAGAGCAGCACACACACGGCTGATTGTGTCGAACCTGGGGTGAGCATCTGGCCGGAGGGCTTTGTATAATGCTTCGCGGGTGAGCCCTGCGGCCTGTGCAATTTCGCTCATGCCTCTTGCTTTGGCGGCGATGCCAAGGGCGTTTGCAAGTTCGGAGGCATCACCATCTTCAATCACAATGGTGATGTAAGCGGCAATGTCTTCTTCGCTTTTGAGTTGCCGGGCAAGATCGAACTCCGGCAGGTCAGCTATGCGGGTTTTTCTGGTCATTGTTTAATCCTCCAGTGTGGCAGAAAGCTTAATGGCCTTGGCGATGTCGGCTGTTTGCGTGGTTTTATCCCCGCCGCCCAGCTCACTATCAGGACGTTACCGCGCTGCGCCTTGTCAATACGGCGTCCCAGACGAAGGCGGGTTGTGCGGTCTTTGAGGCCATCAAGCCAAACGTCAAATTCAGGTAGGGTTTTGACAGTGATCATGATTTAAATGTAATCGAACGATTACAGAATGGCAAGAAGTTTGTATTTGAGTAAAAAATAAGAAACCGGGTTCCCTGTTATGGTTTCCCGGTTTCTCTTGTATCAGGCTATGGTACGCTCAATCCATGGCCCTGTTGGTTAATACTGCCTTTGCACTCTTGACCAGGGTAAACAGATCGTCAAAGCGTTGCGGGATGGTTTGCGTATCGACGCTCCAGTTCTGGGAAAAGTCGTCAAGTTCCCGCCCTATAACGTTCAGGAGTGAATTCAACCGGATGAGGTTAATATCAGGGTTAGGACTGTTCATTTATGCGGCCTTTAAAAAAATATTTTCCAATACGGGTCTTATTGTCGCTTCACTCAAAATAATAGACTCAAACTCAATCATCCATTCTTGGCAGTTGGCTGCGATTGGTCGCTATCTTAAAGGTATTGGTGAACCAACAACAGCTACCCTCCAAAAGCTTGCTGATTATTTCAAAGTGCCTGTATGGGAGTTGCGCGGTATAAAAGGAATCGCGGATATTGATTTAAGTGGGGATAAATCGAGTGAACGTGAGGCTTATTATAATTTGGTTTCTGCAACTAAAAATTTACTAAATACGGTGCTTAGCAAATGGCCGGAAGTGGAGGGTGCAAATAGAAAAGCAACACTTGATCTCGCAAGGAGCATTATTGTTGATGTAGGCGGTCATGATGAAAAATATTTAGAGCTTGCTGAAGTTGCAATGGAGGTCGTTCGCCGTTCCGCCGCTTCCCGAAAAAAAATATAAGTAAACCGTCCGCCATAGTTATGACGGATAGTAATGAGAAAAGCAAAGGCGGCCTGGTGGGGTCGCCTTTTCAGTATAGTTCTGTCACGTCGTATGCACTTTATGCCGCCTGCAACTCGATCACCTTCCCGTATTCATCCCGCGCCATGCGTAGCAGTTCCACGCTGATTTTCTCCATGGGTTCTCTCAGGCGGTCAATATCATACACCACGTAATGTTTGCCGGTAACATCGGTCTGTTTGTGGTTCGCCAGGCGCTTGACCGTCCAGGGGCTGAAATTGAGCTTATCAGCGCAGGTTATAAATGTACGCCGTAGATCGTGAAGGGTATAACTGAATCCGGCATCTTTGAGCAGCTTCATAGCGCGTTGCTGGTTGACGATATGTCCGGTTTTGCTCCAGCCAGGGAATACATATCCGGTTGGCTTATGCCATCTCTCATAACGATCAGACAGTAACTTGTGAAGGAAGGTAGACAAGGGGAGAGTGTGTGGTTCGCCATTCTTGGTGTCAGGGATCGTCAGCGTCTTACCGTGCAGGTCTACGTGTTGCCATTCCAAACAAAAGCCCTCGGTGCGTCGTAAGCCGGAGAATAGAAGCAATAGCAGATAGTCACGGGCGGTCTCATTCTCCATTCCGTCAACGGTATCATACCATTGCTTAAAGTCCCCTGGCTTGATGACTACGTTCCGTCTGCCATCCTTGAACCATTCAGTACCTTTGCAGGGGTTTGCTAACGGCACTCCATGACGTCCTTGTGAAAAGTTCAGCAGTCGGCGCAATAACCTGATTGCCTGGTTAGCAATATTGGTGCCTTTGGTCGTGCCAATCTTGGCGTGGAGGTCTTGAACCATCGTAGAGGTGAGCTCAGATACGTGACGGCCTTTCAAGTGTGCCAGGTGTGAATCAAAAACCTGTTGGTAGTGTTCCTGGGTACGAGCGGTAAGTTCCTGCCGCCGATCCTTGCGTGTCTCCATGAAGGTCTTAAAGACACCGCCCACGGTCAATGCACCCGATCTGCGACACTTTACTTCGTCATTTGGATTGCGGCCTTCCTGCATGTCGACAAGCATCTTCTTGGCCTTGGTTCGGGCCGCTTCTGCCGTCATGGTGTCTGATTTGCCGACGGTGGCACGTACCAGACGCGAATTTACACGCGCCAGGACAAAGAATGTCTTTTTCCCTTTTGGTGTAACCCTGACACCGAACCCGGTAACATCATCATCCCAAACATCAACCTGTTTTCCTTCAGGTGGTAACAGTTCCTTAACAACGGTCTGATTGAGCTTGATCTTCATGGTTGAGCCCCCCTGTTACCTAAAATAGTAAGAAATGGATTAGGTAACAGAAAGGTAACATATAACAGCAATTAAGAGCAATTAGTAATGATGATGATATATCATAACTGCTTGTTATCTTATATACAAATTATAAAAGGAGAGGGTGGGCAATACGACTTTACACAATATGAAAGTTAGTATGAATTATTTTTTGCAGCTCTTCAGTTTTGATCAAGGCATGGCGGATTTGCTCTCGCTCTGTCGTTGATAGCTGATAGGGATTGAGATAATATGAATCGTTCTGAATCCCTTTGAGAGCTTTGATCTGGGTCAGTATTCGCTGTTTGGTGAGGGTGTGATAAGCATCGGTAAGGTCGCCTGCAAAAGACAGAGAAAAACTCCCTTCTGCTTTCAGGAGTGCAATGCGCTCCAATGTATTCGTCGCCGGGATACTCTGATTGATAGCCAGAATGCGGACATTCATGACAAGAGGGGCCCACGCCATTAATTTAACGTTAAACTCTCCCTTATGTTCTCCGGTTCCTTCTGTCCAGATTCGTTTCATAAAGCCGAGAGCCAGTTTCATTTCCGTCGCTGCCCTGGCCATCCCCCAGAGAACCTGAAAATAATCCCGTTCCATGGCTCTGATCATTTCTATCAATTCGGTAGCAAGTTTCTGATCGCCAGCCACGTAACGGGCATCAGACATCACAATCAAATCCATAACATTTTTGCCGGCGTCTTCGACTTCGTATCTGACAATAGAAAGGAGCCGCGTGTGCCACTGGCTGAATGAACCGCGCCAGGTCTGATTGGTCGGCATGATGTCGCCTGAGCAGCGTTTGAAGCCGGCCTCCTCCAGTCCCGCAACCAAACGGGTTGAAAATTCTATAAAGTAGTGATCGGCTTTTTCACCCCCCCCGTTACCATAAACAATCAAGTTATCCTGGTCAGTGATAAGAGTTTGCTCTTCGCGACCGTCACTCCCCATGCTGATAAGTGCAAAAGGTACCTCAGGCGGCACAAACCCTGCCTCATCCATATCTGCGATAACCGTCTCCATAACCCGGGAGGAGAGGAGATCGCGATAGTGTGTACATGACCGGTGCAATTCAATTACAGAGGGAATCAGCAGGAAGCGCTCCAGCTCAATCTGGTTAAGGCTGTCATGGATTGCTTTAAGCGGAGAACCCTTGGTTTGTCCAATTGATGCAACGAGCTGCTCGCTAGTATGTCTCCAATCGACAATGCGATTATGATCCGCTGCAACTGTTGCCGAAATCATCTGCAGAAACGGTTCTATTTCTTCAAACCGGCAATATCGCGTAATGTCAGTCAGGTTCGGTAAGTCCGGGGGGAGAGTGTGTGTAGCCACGCCCATATCATTTTGACTCCACGTAATTAAATAAAAAACCGGTCACAGCCAAGAGAGACTATAGCACAATTTACCAGCGAATCTAATGTCTTTCGTTGTTATTTTTATTCAGGTATGAGATAGGAATGTTTGTACGGTGCAACTTTCTTCTTTACTTTACCGTAGATATCCTCGCAACTTGCTTTTCCCCCAGTTTTCCCGCTTGACTCACTCATCAGCCCGTGCTATCTGAAAAGCCAGTAAATACGAACGGTTATACTTGTAATTATGTTTCGGCATATTGAACATTATTTGATGGGAGGTTATTATGGCCAAACAGCTTACCTACACCGTCGGCAGCCTTCTGGATGAGATGGCGCGCCGCTTCCCCGACAACGAAGCCCTGGTTTACCCTGAGCGTGGCTTGCGCTATACGTACAAACAGTTCAACGAGGCTTGCCGTCAGTTAGCCAAAGGGTTGCTGCGACTCGGTATCAAGAAAGGAGACAATATCTCCATCTGGGCCTACAATGTTCCCGAATGGGTTCTTCTGCAATTTGCCTCTGCCAAAATTGGCGCCATTCTCGTCACTGTGAACACCAGCTATAAATCGGCTGAACTGGAATATATCTTGAGCCAGTCTGATTCGACCTCGCTCTTTATGGTTGGTTCCTTTAAAGACACTAATTACATCGAAACCCTTGCCAGTATTGTCCCCGAGCTGGCAATGTCCAAACCCGGTAAACTCACCACAGCCAAACTGCCATATTTAAATAACATCATTTTTATCGGGCAGGAAACTCCGGCCGGCATGCTCAACTTTGGCAGCATCATCAAGATGGGAGAAGAGGTCCCCGACTCTGAATTAAACGCTGTCGAAGCGAGCCTCAACTGCCATGAAACCATTAACATGCAATATACATCCGGTACTACCGGCTTCCCCAAAGGGGTAATGTTGACACACTACAACCTGGTGAACAACGGTTTCCAGATCGGTGAATGCATGAAGTTTACCGAACATGACCGGCTCTGTATTCCGGTGCCTTTTTTTCACTGCTTTGGCTGTGTGCTTGGCGTAATGGTCTGCGTTACCCACGCCTCTACAATGGTGCCGGTGGAGATATTTGATCCGTTGAAGGTGCTGCAGACCATCGAAAAAGAGAAGTGCACAGCCGTCCACGGTGTCCCGACAATGTTTATTGCCGAGCTGGAACATCCGGATTTTGCACAGTTCGATTTATCAAGCATGCGGACCGGGATTATGGCCGGTTCGGTCTGTCCGATCGAAGTAATGAAGCGCGCTGTCAAGGATATGCATGTTTCCGAGATTACCAGTGTCTATGGACAGACCGAGGCTTCGCCGGGTATTACCCAAACCCGTACTGATGATGCCATTGAACTGCGCGTTGCAACGGTAGGCCGGGCTCTGCCCGGCGCAGAGGTAAAAATTACCGACATTGAGACCGGCGCGACTCTTCCTCCGGGTAAACAGGGTGAACTCTGTGCCCGCGGCTACATGGTGATGAAGGGCTATTACAAGATGCCGGAGGAAACTGCCACTGTGATCGATGCCGATGGATGGCTTCACACCGGTGACCTCGCCATCATGGATGAGAATGGCTATTGCAAAATCACCGGTCGTATCAAACAGATGATCATACGCGGCGGCGAAAACATCTATCCACGCGAAATAGAAGAATTCCTCTACACGCACCCAAAAATCTCCGATATACAGGTTTACGGAGTCCCCGACAGGAAATACGGAGAACAGGTCATGGCTGCCGTCATCCTTAAAAAAGGTGTGGTGATGACCGAAGATGAGGTTCGCGACTTCTGTCGTGACAAGATTGCCAACTATAAAATTCCGAAATATGTCAAATTCGTTGATGGTTACCCTATGACCGCTTCCGGCAAGATTCAGAAATTTAAAATGAGGGAAATGGCGATCAAGGAACTGCAGTTGGAGGATATGGGCGAAACTGCGTAGTAGATACTAACGTCCTGCTCTGATATGAGGCGAGCTGTTGCATTTCACTGCGATAGCTCGCCTTTTTTGTGGAACAGATGCTCCTGCAGAATATGAAAGGAGCAAGTCCCCGCCATGCCCCCATGGAGAACAGGTGTTTTTTGCACATTTGCAAAACAATTTGCATTTTTGCAAACATCCGCCATGTCGCACCGTACCGCCTGAACTGGCTGGATTACAGTTCCTTCCGCCTTCCATTGAGTAAATCGTCAAAAGTAGTTTTTGCAATGCTGCGAAACTGGCAGAAGTGTGAGCTTTTGTGTGAGTAAATATAACACCTCGATAAATAATGCTTTTTTTGCGAATACAAAATTATATAACATTGGTATGCTACTTGCTTTTAAGTAACAAAGAAGCGACATAAATTATAGCAAAATGAAATAGGAGGAAGAAATGAGTGACGTAAAACTGGGAAATCCTGCGGTAGTCGG
>JABBNX010000167.1 GCA_019352135.1 Pseudomonadota bacterium | reverse complement strand
TAAAAGGTTCGCAGCTAAAAAATACAATCACAAATTTATGCAATTAGACACTAGCATGCTATGTGCCGATAATGACCTTTGTTTCGAGCGGATTTGAACATTCAATCGCAAATATGTATTACATTCCTACCGGCCTGTTTATCTCATCTGCAACCTCTTCGCCCGACCCTGCGCTGAACTGGTCAAATTTTTTTATTACCAATCTTGTGCCGGTTACTCTTGGCAATATTGCCGGTGGTGTCATTTTTGTTGCTGGCGCGTATTGGTATGCGTACGGCAAGATTGAAACGCGACTATAGCCGTTTCAAAATTTTCATATATGAGTTGTTGCATCACCGAAACCGCGCGCCGTTCTTGACTTTCCCGCCCGCCTTTGGCACTATGTCGAGCCATGAGAAAAAATACCAGACAAATATACGTCGGCCCGATTGCGATCGGCGGTGGTGCTCCCTGTTCCGTGCAGTCGATGTGCAGCACCGATACTCGTGATATTCCTGCTACAATTTCCCAGATCAAAGAACTTGCAGAAGTCGGCTGCGAAATCGTCCGTTGTGCCGTCCTCGATCTGGACGCTGCCACCGCCCTGGCCCAGATTAAGCGGATGAGTCCCATTCCTGTTGTAGCCGACATCCATTTTGACTACAAACTGGCGCTGCGAGTGCTTGAGGGTGGCATTGACGGCCTGCGCCTTAATCCGGGCAACATCGGTGAAAAATGGAAAGTTGCCGAAATTGTTGCAGCTGCTGCCGAGCGCAAGGTTCCCATTCGGATCGGTGTCAATGCCGGTTCACTTGAAAAAGAGCTGTTGGAGCGTTATGGACACCCGTCGGCTGAGGCGATGGTTGAATCGGCACAGGGGCATATCCGCATCCTTGAGGATTTGAATTACCAGGAAATCAAGATTTCCCTTAAGGCATCCGATGTGATGAAGACGGTCGCCGCATACCGTCTTTTTTCTGAACAGTCCGATTATCCTCTGCATATCGGCATTACCGAAGCCGGCACACTTTTCTCCGGGACGATCAAATCTTCCGTCGGACTTGGCATCCTGCTGGCGGACGGGATCGGCGATACGATGCGGGTTTCGCTGACCGGTGCGCCAAAAGATGAGATCCGAGTCGGCTATGATATTCTTAAAGCGGTCGGCTTACGCCAGCGGGGAGTAAACTTTGTATCCTGTCCCACCTGCGGCCGGTGTCAGATTGACCTGATCCGGGTAGCTGAGGATGTTGAAAAGCGGCTGCAGGGGGTTGATAAACAGATTACCGTTGCAGTCATGGGATGCGCTGTCAATGGGCCCGGTGAAGCACGTGAAGCGGATGTGGGTATCGCAGGCGGAAAAGGTGAAGGGCTTGTCTTCCGTCATGGCGAAATTGTTCGCAAGGTGCCGGAAGACAAGCTGGCCGATGCATTGATGGAAGAAATATCCAAATTAGAAGGGTTTTGATTCACCTTTTTACTCTGATGCCGCAAAAAGGTTTTTTACTAAATTATCGTGGTAAGGATATACCACTTGGGGAAGCTTATGCTGTATTCACGCTATTTTATACCGACTACCAAGGAAACCCCGTCTGACGCCGAGGTGATCTCACATCAGCTGATGCTGAGAGCCGGGATGATCCGCAAGCTCGCTTCCGGGATCTATACCTATCTGCCGCTCGGTCTCCGCTCGATTCGCAAGTTTGAGAACATCGTTCGCGAAGAGATGAATAAAGCCGATGCGATTGAGATGCTGATGCCGAGTGTCCAGCCTGCCGAACTGTGGCAGGAGTCAGGGCGCTGGGCTTTTTATGGCAAAGAGCTGCTGCGCTTCAAAGATCGTAAAGAAGCCGAGTTCTGCATGGGACCGACCCACGAAGAGGTCATAACCGACATGGTGCGGCGCGAGATAAAAAGCTATCGGCAGATGCCGCTTAATTTCTATCAGATCCAGACCAAGTTCCGCGACGAGATCCGCCCCCGTTTCGGCTTGATGCGTGGCCGTGAGTTCATCATGAAGGACGCCTATTCATTTGACGTGGACAGCGCTGCTGCGGATCTTTCCTATGAGAAAATGTACAACGCGTATATGCGCATCTTCGAACGGTGTGGCCTCAATTTCAGAGCGGTCGAAGCCGACACCGGCAGTATCGGCGGATCTTCTTCCCATGAATTCATGGTGCTGGCTGATTCCGGTGAAGATGCCATTGTTTCCTGTGATGCATGTCGGTACGCCGCGAATATCGAAAAAGCCGAATCTCCTTTGTATTCAGTAGGATCAGATACGAGTGATGAACCACTGCAGAAGGTCTCTACGCCGGCAATGAAAACCATTGCTGATGTTGCAGCATTTCTGAACGTTACAGCGGATAACACCATAAAAACGCTTGTGTATGCTTCTGACAACGGTGATCTGGCAATGGCGCTGCTGCGCGGCGATCATGAGCTTAACGAGCTTAAGCTCAAAAATTATCTGGGATGGGACGAGATTCTGATGGCGAGTGAAGAGCAGATTCTTGCTTGCACCGGGTCTCCTGTCGGCTTTCTCGGGCCGATCGGGCTTAAACAGGATATTCCGGTTATTGCCGACAGGGTTGTTCAGGGCATGACTAATCTTGTGCTGGGTGCCAACGAAGTAGACCAGCATTTCATCAACGCTAATCGCGGTCGGGATTTCGAGGTTTCCGGATTTGTCGACATCCGTACCGTTGAGGCGGGAGATGCCTGCCCGCGCTGTGATACCGGAAAGCTTGAGATGTGGCGCGGGATCGAAGTCGGCCATGTGTTCAAGCTGGGGACAAAATATTCGAAGGCGCTGAATGCCACCTATCTTGATGCCAACGGCAGAGAACAGATCATATTCATGGGGTGTTATGGCATCGGGATTGGTCGCACCGTTGCAGCGGCAATTGAGCAGAACCACGATGAAAACGGCATTATCTTCCCGATTCCGATTGCACCGTTTCACTGTTCGGTTGTTGCCGTCAATACCAAGGATGCTGGCGTCATGGCCGCCGCCGAAGAGATTTATTTCTGTCTTGAGAAACTCGGTGTTGAAGTGCTGTTCGATGATCGTGACGAACGTCCGGGCGTAAAGTTCAAAGACAATGACCTGATCGGGATTCCACTTCGGATTGTCGTTGGCAGCAAAGGGTTGGCCGAAGGAAAAGTGGAGGTGAAGATTCGTTCTACCGGTGAAGTGTTGTCCCTTTCGCTTGATGAAGTGGCGACTACCGTTAACCAGTTGATAGATGCAGCATTTGCACACAAAGAATAATCAACAACGCCGGCGCGAGGTTTTTTTACATGCAGTCAAGCCAGATTTGGGATTCACCGCACGAATGTATGCCTCGAGAAGAGCTCGAACAGCTTCAGCTGGAGCGGCTTCAGGCGACATTGAATCGCGTCTACAAAAACGTACCCTGTTATCGTGCCAAGTTTAACGATTTTGGCGTCGTTCCCGAAGATGTCGCGTCATTGTCTGATCTGTCGAAACTTCCCTTTACAACCAAGGAAGATCTGAGACTTAATTACCCGTACGGGATGTTTGCGGTGCCGTTGCGCGAAGTCGTGCGGATTCATTCCTCATCTGGTACAACCGGTAAGCCGACCGTTGTCGGGTACACCAAAAATGATCTTAAGCTGTGGTCCAATCTGGTGGCGCGCATCATGACTGCTGCCGGCGTTACTCACGATGATGTTGTGCAGATAGCGTTCGGTTACGGGATGTTTACCGGAGGGTTTGGGATGCATTACGGATCGGAGACGATTGGAGCGGCTGTTATTCCGATGAGCGGGGGGAACAGCAACAAGCAGATTATGATCATGCAGGATTACCGCTCTACTGCGCTTGTCTGCACGCCGAGCTATGCAATTACACTTGCTGATCTGATCGAAAAACAGGGGATAGATCCCCAGACGCTTTCTCTCAAGGTCGGTCTTTTCGGTGGTGAACCCTGGTCTGAAGCGATGCGCGCCGAAATTGAATCCCGTCTTATGATCAGCGCCACGGACAATTATGGCCTTTCCGAAATTATCGGTCCGGGTGTTGCCGGCGAATGCAGCTGTAAAAAAGGCATGCATATCTCCGAAGACGCATTTATTGCGGAGATTATAGATCCGGAAACCTGTCAGGTACTCCCTCCCGGGACTGTCGGTGAACTGGTGCTGACCACAATCAGCAAGGAAGCTCTTCCGATGATCCGCTATCGTACGCGGGATATCACCAGTCTTAATTATGCCGTCTGTGAATGCGGCCGAACCATGGTCAGAATGAAAAAAACCATGGGGCGCTCTGATGACATGCTGATTATCAAGGGGGTTAATGTTTTTCCTTCCCAGATAGAGGAGGTGCTGGTTGCCATTGAAGGGTGTGAACCGCACTACCAGCTGGTTGTGGATCGTAAAGGTGCGTTGGATGTACTGGAAGTATGCATTGAGGTACGGGAGAATATCTTCTTTGATGAGATGAAAAAGCAGCGCGCTTTCCTTGATATGGTCGGAAAAAAAATTGACTCTGTTCTCGGCGTTGGTGTTACAGTGAAACTGGTAGAACCGAACAGTATACCGCGGCATGAAGGAAAAGCGCAGAGAGTCATCGATAAACGGGTGGGGTGATACCTGCTGTTTACGCCATTCACGTGTAAAGCCGCTCACCAGCTGTGATGCTGACGAACGGCTTTTTTTCTGAAAGTTTTGAAGCAATCGTTTATACTAGGACGAAATAAACCGCAGTAAAGAAGGAAGCCAATGACTACTAGAATACTATCGGCAGGCGACATTATTGAATCCCGTTGCACCAAATGTCGCAAAGTGCTGAATCACAGAATCGTTGCCATGGTTGAAGGAAAAGTCGTGAGAGTCGAATGCAACACCTGTAATGGCGTACACAACTATTACCCGCCTCCATCGGCAAAAGAGGCCAAAGCCCCCAAAAAAGCGACCGCAAGCAAACCTCGCTCAACCACCGCTGTGCCGCGTGCCTCCAGAAGAGATCCCGTTGAAGTAGAGCGTGAAGAATGGGCGTCACTTTCGCCTACATTCGATCTTGGAAAAGCGCTTCCTTACGACATGAACAGCAGGTTCATGACCAAGCGCCTGATAGATCACCCTGTATTTGGCATCGGCGTTGTTAAAACAGTCACTGTTCCGAATAAAATGCAGGTACTCTTCAAAGACGGGATCAAGTTGCTTCGTTGTCAGTATATGTAACGGGACGATTTTTGCCTTGATTTATAGACCTGTTTGCATTACTACACTACTTTCATATCTTGTATACACTACTTCGATCTGTACCCCATATCGAACAGCCACCATCTAGTCCAGATAGTCAGGATAAGTGCGTTAACGAAGTTATTTTCTGCCAGCCCCGGTAAACGGAATAAGTACGTTCACGAAATAATTTCTGCAAAAAATCCACAGAAATTATTTTTATCGTACTAAAAAACGCAGAAAATAACTTCTAACTAACTAAAAAGGAGAGTACCGATGTCTGTCAAACCGTTTGTTTATCAGGATCCGTTCCCGCTTGCGAAAGATGAAACAAAATACCGTAAAATCGAAGGTTCAGAAAAATATGTAACGGTTGAAAAATTTGTTGATACGGATGTCGTGAGAGTATGCCCCGAAGCGCTTTCCATTCTGGCCAATGAAGCGATGAAGGATGTCTCCTTTTTGCTCCGCCCTGCCCATAATGAGCAGGTCGCCAAGATTCTGAGTGACCCGGAAGCATCGATGAATGATAAGGGAGTTGCCCTGGCTTTCCTGCGCAATGCCGAGATTGCCGCTAATCTTGACCTGCCACTTTGCCAGGATACCGGCACCGCAACCGTTGCCGCCAAAAAAGGGCAACAGATCTGGACCGGTGTCAAGGACGAAGAGTGGCTTTCCAAAGGGATCTACAAGACCTATACTGAAGAGAACCTCCGCTACTCACAAACCGTGGCGCTTGATATGTACGAAGAGGTTAACACCGGCACCAACCTTCCTGCCCAGATTGATATTCTGGCCACTGATGGCGACTACTACAAGTTTGTCTTTATGGCTAAAGGTGGCGGTTCCGCTAACAAAACCATGCTGTATCAGGAGACGAAGGCGCTTCTGACCCCTGACAAGCTGTACAAGTTCCTGGTTGAGAAGATGAAATATCTTGGCACAGCTGCTTGTCCTCCCTATCACATCGCCTTCGTTATCGGTGGTACTTCCGCCGATGCCTGCATGAAGGCGGTCAAGCTTGCTACCGCCAAGGAGCTGGACGGACTGCCCACAAGCGGCAATGCCCATGGACAGGCATTCCGTGACGTTGAATTGGAGAATAAACTGCTGGAGGCCGCCCAGAAGCTTGGTATCGGCGCCCAGTTTGGCGGAAAATATTTCGCTCATGACGTGCGGGTCATCCGCCTGCCCCGTCATGGTGCTTCCTGTCCGGTCGGCATGGCTGTTTCCTGCTCCGCTGACCGTAACATCAAGGCCAAAATTACCAAGGACGGCCTGTTTGTTGAGGAGATGGACCGCAACCCGGGTCGCCTGATTCCCGCGCAATATCGCGGCAAGCATGAGCATGGCGTCAAGATTGACCTGAATAAACCGATGAAGGAAATTCTGGCCGAACTGACCAAACATCCGGTATCTACTCCACTGTTGCTTTCGGGCACCATTGTGGTCGGCCGGGACATTGCCCACGCCAAATTCAAAGAGATCATGGACAGCGGCAAACCGCTTCCAGAGTACCTGCTGAATCATCCGATCTACTACGCTGGTCCGGCCAAGACTCCTGCAGGCAAAGCATCCGGTTCCTTCGGTCCCACGACCGCCGGCCGGATGGATTCATATGTTGATGAACTGCAGTCGAAAGGCGGTTCGTTGATCATGATTGCCAAAGGGAATCGAAGTCAGCAGGTGACAGACGCCTGTAAAAAATATGGCGGCTTCTATCTTGGATCAATCGGAGGTCCTGCTGCGGTACTTGCTGAAGAAAATATCAAGAAAGTTGAATGTATTGACTTTCCGGAGCTCGGGATGGAAGCGGTCTGGAAGATTGAAGTAGAAAATTTCCCGGCCTTTATCCTGGTTGATGACAAGGGAACCGATTTCTTCAAACAACTTGGTTTGTAAACAGTTCACATAGTTTCATAATGAAAGACCCGCGTGCACTGCTCCAAGGCGCTTGGTTAAAGTGTTGATAAATATTTTACAACTTGCTAAAATAGCCCCTGAAAACAGTACGTTTTAGGGGCTATTTTTATGGCTAAACCCAATACTGTTCACTTAACTAAAGTTTTTATGCCATTCTGCCGAGAAGTTCGAC
>JABBNX010000166.1:4968-7354 GCA_019352135.1 Pseudomonadota bacterium | reverse complement strand
CTCCCCACTCATTTTCAATCAGGCGAATCTCTTTTGCAGCGGCTTGACCGTCCATCTCCGGCGTTACAATATCCAGTATTATCAGTCCATAAGGAGCGCCACCTTCGAACGCGTCGCGGAACATCTCAACGGCCCTCACACCATTCTCCGCCGTTTCACAATCAACAACCCCTTCCAGATATTGGACTATCAGCTCTCGACCCAGTTCATCATCATCCACAACCAGACAGCGCATCATATTCCTCCCGCATGGGCATTCATTTGACTTCAGTTACAAACCCCAGCGCGCCGACAACCTCAGTAAACTCCTGAAATTCCAGTTGCAACGCGACAAGACGCTGCGGCGCATCTGTCAAATCACCCTCTTTGGCCGCTTTTTCAATCAGCGCAGCCGTGTCTTGCATCCGCAGAGCTGCAATATTTCCCGCAGACCCCTTGATAGCATGGGCATGCCGCCTGACACCGTCTGAATCCTCCGCTGCCAGCGCCGTGACCAATCCCTCTATCTGCGGAAAAACTCCCTTACAAAAGAGTCCTATAAAGCGAGGGATCATCTCAGACCGGCCTCCAAGGCGTTCCAGCAGTTCATTCTGAGCAAACGTCGCAAGCGTTCCATCATGGCCACCCGGAGACTTTTTTGACAGTGATGTTTCCTGAATATCTGTTGTCGTCACTGTAACGGTTTCTATCGGACGGTCACAAAATTTATGTAACAGTTGCAACAGGTGGGCCGGCTTGATCGGTTTGGTAAGATACTCGTTCATCCCGGCCTCAAGGCAGACCTGACGATCCTCGTTCCCGGCAAAGGCAGTCATAGCCACGATCGGCACAGGCACACTCCGACCGATGGTTCGCTCATAATCCCTGATTGCGCGGGTAGCCTGCAGCCCATCCATTTCCGGCATCTGGACATCCATCAGGACCATATCGAACTGTTTGGATTCAAAAGCCTCACGTGCCTTACGTCCATCCTCGACACATGTGATCTGGTGACCGTGAGGTTCTAGAATTGCCTGCACCAAGGCACGGTTGATTTCAACATCATCAGCAAGAAGAATACTCAGTGGGGTACTGGTACTCCGGAGTCGGCTTGCGGCAAAAATTTCACTCTTTTCCGGCGCTAATAGTTGTTCATTTCCCAACGTGAAACGGACGGTAAAATGAAAACAACTCCCGACTCCCAGACGGCTCTCTACCCAGATTTCCCCCCCCATCAACACTACCAGTTTCCTGCTGATGGCGAGACCAAGCCCGGTCCCACCGTATTTTCTTGTGGTGGAACTGTCAGCCTGTTCAAACTGGTTAAAGATTCGCTGGCAGGCCTCTTCCGTAATGCCTATACCCGTATCGGTCACACGAACATGCAGAATAACATCAGCCATCTCCACTGAGGCCAGATCAACATCGACAGAGATCTCTCCCTGGTGGCAGAATTTAATAGCATTCCCCACAAGATTGGTCAATATCTGGCGCAATCGTCCCTGATCTCCTACAAGGCAGGCAGGAACTGATGCATCAATACGGTGTCTTACTTTGAGCCCTTTTTCTTCAGCCCTTACCAGAAGCCCATTCAAGCAGCGCTCCACGGCAATCCGAAGACTGAACGGGGTTTCCTCCAATGTAAATTTACCTGCTTCGATTTTTGAAAAGTCCAGGATATCATTGATAATCATCATCAGGCTGTCGGCAGAATCCTTGATAGCTTGCAGATACAGCTTTTCTTTCTCCGGAGTCAAGCCACCTTGCAACATGAGATCCGTCATTCCCATAACTCCGTTCATGGGGGTGCGGATCTCATGACTCATATTGGCCAGAAAATCGCTTTTAGCCAGACTGGCCGCCTCTGCCTGCCGCCGCGCTTCTTCCAGGTCGCGGGTCCTCATCTGCACCCGTTCTTCCAGATTCTGGGTGTGATCACGCAGCATAGCGTACAAAATAGTGCTTTCCAGGGCATAGGCGCATGTATACAGTACAATCGAAAGAGCATTCAACGAAGCAGCATCCAAAGCAACCGAACTGCCCGAAAGCGTGCCGGCAAACATCCCCCGAATGCGGGACTGGGTGGCAACAACCTGCAACAGAAGGGTTTCTCCCCGCTCTGTCGGAACAAGGACCGCCTGGTTGCGGTTAAGTGCCCACGCAAACGTACCGTCCATCACGCGGGCGTCAATCAAGGTTTGCAGTGTGTCATGCGCCTCGGCAGGGTCAGCTACCAGCAGTTCGAAACTGCCATCAGGCTGGCTATCCAGAAATCCCATGGATTGAAAAGAAAAAAGCCGCATCAGCTGGCTGGCTGTTGCTTTGTAAATCCCTTCTCCATCCTTGGCGCGGCTGAGGTCGCCCTGAAACTCACTGCTGGAGGCAAGCATTTCCAAAACATCCAAAT
>JABBNX010000166.1:0-4958 GCA_019352135.1 Pseudomonadota bacterium | reverse complement strand
CGGAAGCGGCTGAGGCTGCAACTAGTTATCCACATTAGATGCAAAGTTTTCCATAATTCGACATGAAACGCTGGTTGGACTCTTCAAGATAGCTGACCCGCTCCTGGAGAAACTCCTGGGAACTGGATATGTTCGGGTCAGTCATTCGTCCCTCCCGACAGAATATCAAATGTCTCGGCTATCTGTGACTCCGACTGTTTTAAAACAGCTCCCAGCATATGAGTCGAGAGCCCCAGTCTCTCCCAGGCCGGCTCATCAAGCGGCGGCACACCCCACTCTGCTCCCTGCCCAAACTCCATGGCCTGACAAATAATATCCGCAAGATGAATCAGAGCTGTCTCAAGGCGGAACTGCTCGGCAGATCCTGGCTTGTGATGATACGCAACCGGTTCGCCGATACTTGCCGGTATCTTCCATTTCTTCAACAGTGCTCCACCCAACTCGGCATGATCAAACCCAAGCCGCTCCCGCTCAAGGTCCAGATAGAGCTTACCGGTATCCCGATGGGCCTCCAGGAGCTCACGGCTCACATCAGGGCGGGCCGACGCCAGTACAACCTGCCCTACATCGTGAAGCATGCCGGAGACAAAAAGGCGTTCCACATTCGACTCGCGCCGATATACCGCCAGGCTGCGGGCAATAATGCCGCAGGCGATACAGTGGCGCCAGAAGGAGGTCATATTCAGCAGGTCCTCCGGAATCCCTTTAAACACTCCCATGACCGAAGCTGCCAGAGCCAGATCACGCAACTGCTGGGTTCCAATAATGGTGACCGCCTTTGTAATTGAGTCTACCTTTGCATAACAGCCAAACATGGGACTGTTAGCCAGCCGTAGCAACCGGGCTGTGAGCCCCTGATCCTCAGTAATAATCTTGGATATATCATCTATGGAACTGCGGGGATGGTTGATCGTCTCATTTAGTCGTTCGTAGAACAAAGGAAGAGAGTAGACCGTACTGGTTTCTTCCACAATACGGTCAATTGTAGTGAGCGGGTAATCAGACAGTGCCATGCTGGACCTTCCTTAGCGCCGCAAGCCGCATCAGTTCGGCAATAACAGGATGGCTTCGATTCGTATGCAGGAAAAGAGGGGTCAACGCCTGTTCAACGGCCGCCAGCTCGTGCGGATCGACATCTGCCGGTATCTGGTCTGCAGCATCATCACTGCCCTGGCCGGCAATATCGGCTTCAAACACCCCCCAGGTACGAAAAATGACCAGATGCTTTTGAGTCAATTCGGCTCCGGCCCCCAGAAGCATGCGCCCCGTTCGGTCATGAACATCACTCGCCAGAACCATCCCGGTTTCAATATTTTCTATGGCAACCTTTCCCACACATCCCCCCAAAAGGCTCAAAAACACCGCACCGAACAGCAGTCCCGCTCCAGCGATAAACTATTCCGAAAGAACATCAGTCAAAAATCAGTTTTCCGGCAATCATGTACCTTCCGGCAAGAAACTTTGCCCACCCAGATGACTCAATTCGTCTTTCTGCGCTCCGGTGAGCTCAACAAATCTAACTCCCATCCCTGGCAGAGAATTGGATTTACCCCACAATTGAACCCAGCAGACCTCCACCTGAATAGGCGATTTATCCTTCAAAGCCAAAAGAACAAGCCAGCCCCGGTCACCAACTATCCATGGTTCGAAACTGATAATAAAGCAGCCCCCACGGGATATATTTACCGTCACGGTTTTTTCAGCGGAAACCTGCTCCACCGGGATTGACGTATTCAGCAGTGCCGGAATATTCAACAGCGATCGCTCGCAGCTCCGTATCCTGCGTTGGACAAAATTTATACAATATTCCTGCACAAAAATAGCCGGTCCGATATTTCCAGGGCAGCCGGCACCAAAAGGGAGGGTTCGTATTTCGCCGGTAGGCTCGTGGCACCGGAGGCGTAGGGCGGGGAAGAGCCCAACCAGATCAGTCAGCAGCCGTTTTTCCTCTTCCGAGCTGCGTATATACGTGGGCATATCGACCAAAATCCCGTTTAGCGGGCAGTACACTTCACGGCGGAAAAACTGCATCAGCGTCTGGACACAAACCAGCAACACTCCGGGAAAGTCAAGTTCCGCCTGATACACCTGGCGACTTTTCCCTTCACGGCAAATCAACAGGATAGCTGTCACACCGTTCCTGTTACTGTTCACAGCTTGTTTCCTCTCATCCATAGTATTCCGTATATATCACAGGGATTGTCACTTTTAAAGGCATGTTTTTAATGAGAGTTCCCCCGTCACAGCACTCGCGCCAAATGTCGGCGGATCATATCCTCAAAATCGGCATCACGACTGCCACTATAAACCAGCGACGAACCGATTTCTGCCGCTAGAATCGCGCAGAGGTATTTTTGCGGCAGTTTCCTGATTCGGCTCCGATACGCGGCTGATTCCCGCATCATGCGTGGCAGGTGGTTCAGAACCGCTTGACGAAAGGGCGCTTGCAGACAAAGTTCCGGACGCGCCGAGAAAAACTCAAACAACCTCGAGTAGAAACTGTTGATATTCCGGCTTATTGTCTCGGAGATCTCACTATAGAGGAGAGTCCCGCACGATTCCTTTTGCCGCACCAGGATCAGACGAGCCTCGTCGGCGGCCCGCTTTTCCAGGATGGCAAGAACATCATCGACATAGTGTTCCTTTTGCTCCATAAATTCTCGTTCTGTGAGCAACAGATTGGCAATAATCTCATAGGATGATGAAATTACGCCACATTTGTTTGCTGAAGCATCACGCATCAGAACCACGCCGCTTTTTTGCAGTTGAATCCGTGCGTCAGGCGTAAGGTAGGAATTGGCGCCCTCAATGATCACCCCGGATGACGGCACGCCATTTTCATCCAGAAATAACCGCCAGTTCTGACCGTCTATCGTCTCTGGCCGACCGCCGGCCGGGATGAAAAGATCGGCCTTGACCGTAAAGACCAGGCTGCTGTAGAGCCGATTAAAATCATCGATATCAAGCCACTCTTCATCAATTCCTGTGGCAGTGCGCAACGCTTTGCGGTGCGATTCCTTCAGTCCTTCCACGCGTCGTCCGGTCCGGTAGACGATAAAAGCACCCTCACCCAGAAAATCAGGGTTAAAAGCATCCAGATCGTGCATAAGCACGATACGGCGTAATTCCTCATGGTTAATTCCGTTCGGATCATACAGTGCTGCCGTACCGTCAAGAATCAGGCGAACCTGCACCCCGGGACAACGTTCCAGCATAATACGCAGTGCATTTCCCGCAACATCGCCATTCGGCCCACCGGTCATCTTGACAGAGAACGAGTCACAACGCATGTTTATACCCGCCACTTCAGCCATGGTTATTTCGGCAAAGGTCACTACCCCGGTAGAGGTAACGCCGAATTCCTTGTGGTTGATACCGAAACGCTTGCTGGACATGATGCCAACGCCGAGAATATATCCACGCTTTTTGGACAGGGCTGCAATCGCTTCAATCATGCCGTCGTGCATATTCTCGTCCGGACCAATCTCGATCGGCTCATCATCTCCATAATAGTCAACGATCCGCCGGTCTCTGGCTCTCCCGTTTTCGGTGATAAAAATATCCAGAAACGCATTGGCAACGCCGTATTGGAGTTTGTAGAGCCTGAAGTTCTCATCCTCGCTTCCCGCTTGCTCCATATCTGAAGCATCCAGAACAACCGCCAGCTTGGAGCCGCCTTCGTATATATCCTTGTTCTTTAAATGCTGGGTATTTGCCAGAACATAGACTTCGCGAAATATGGTGTTGGCCGAGGTAATGTAATCATCAGCACTGCGGGCGATGACAGTACGCCAGCCGCCGCGGGCAATATCGGAGAATCCGACATGGTACCCGGTCCCGAAACGGCTGAAGAAAAAGGTTACGCGGAAAGGAAGTGTTTCCGGAAGGTCTGCGGTGAATTCACGGCCAAGCAGACGGAGATATCCTGGGTCAAGCCGGAATGCCAGCGCCTGCTTCTCAACCACGAAAAAGTTGGTCTTGAGGGTGTGGGTTACCAGCAGCAGACAACAGCGATAGACAGAGCGCCGGATATCATCCAACCAGCGATGTCCGGTGTTGTAGCCTTCCACGGCATCCTGCACGTCAGCCAGTGAGGCCGCATAAAGACGTTCCCGCCCCTCCAGATCGGGGTCAAACCGCAATCGGAACAGACGGATCAAAAGCTGTGCCATTTCAGGATGATCATAAAACGCACTCTGAACATCATCCAACCCGAAACGTTCCGGCTGGCCGTGAGCCAGACTGGTATGGCAGAACGCTATGTACGCATTAACAAGGGCGGCATCCTCACCGGAGAGAAGCCCTTCGATAACATAGTGGCGATAGGCAGGCGAAGACGTGGAGAGGATCTGGGTCGTACAGAGTTCCCGTTTCAGGCGGGCAGCCAACCTGCTTTCAGGAGAAATATCTTCATCCTGGCGGCTGATAACAAGAAATGATCCCAGAAAATAGGGGTGAATTCCATTGGATATGGTCTGGCAATAGGCTCTGCGAATGCCGATGCCCAAACGGTTAAAGACTTCCAGCAGCTGCAACAGAAACTCACCTTGTGGGGGGTTACCGACTGCAAGCAACACCCGGGTCTCGTTGCGACCTTCGTGTTCTACCTGGGTGATATCAAGAAACAGCCCCCCCGAGCTGTTACCACTGTCAAACAGCCAGACAAGATAGGCAATCCTCGTGGGAGGAGACATCCGAATGTAATCCGGGTTGTTGAGCCAGAGAATTTTCAGCAACCTGTCGAGTTTTTTCAGGTCAAAGCCGGGGAATGAACAGCGCAGTTCAGCCCGTACCTTTTTCACGAGTGCTGCCGGGATATCAACCTGCCGCGACAGGTCAATTTCATGATTCTTGCGGCGATCGAACTCAAATCGCTGGATTTCGAGCTCATCGTCAAGACCCGGCATATCTGCATTGGAGTGGGAAAACATAGCATACGAGATCTCGCGCTCCCCCAC
>JABBNX010000165.1 GCA_019352135.1 Pseudomonadota bacterium | reverse complement strand
CCCGCAATCTACACCGTCACACTGACCGCGCTAGATAGTCTGGGGAGCGACTATGCCCTCGCTATGCCCGCGCCGGGCATTTTCAATTTCACCGTGACGTTCAAGAACCTTCCGGAAAGCCTGCCACAAACCGCGAGCACAACACCGAACTACACGGTGATACCTATGCGCAGACAATGGATGCTCTTCATTCCGCTTTTTAATGGTCCAAATGGTCCTGATGCTGATCCAGGGTCTGATTTTTACAAACCGGATACATCTAATATGTCGAGCATGTATGGCGTACATTTCTATCCGAATGGTATTCCAGCAGGAACTCCATCTGCTGGGCCTGTATTGCCAGGCAGCATGGAAAGTTACAATTCAAATCCGATAGTTGGAAATACAGCTTCCTTTGGTTTTAATTATGGATATACGGACGCTGGATATTATACCTTAGATAATTATTTTTACTTCAAAGTAACTTATCCAACAGCCACTGGCATCGGCGAGTTCACCACACCATTGATGGGTTTTATGATTTGGTCAACCCCGGCAAATTCCGCATGGGTTTATGACTATACAACCAACACTATGACACAGACACCGTGAGCGATTGACCGTCATTCCCGCCCGTGCGGGAATGACGGGACGGCGGTCGTCTTGCCGATCCGTTGCGCCAGCAGTAGGGGAGATATCATGAGAGGGCAAGATGGCTGATTTCGTATCGCAACTCCGTTGCACACGTTTGTTACTCATGCTGGGAATTTCTGCCTGCCTGACCGCCTGCGGCAGCGATTCACCAGGGCATGTCTCACCGACGCCGGTCAGCCTGCAAGCGCAACATTCCAGCGCAGTCACCGATGCCCGCACAGCCGAGCCGGCAGAGATATCGCGCTATCTGACGCCGATCAATAATGAAAACCCCAATCTGATCTGGGAGAACGGCGTGGTGGGGTCGCGGGCAGATATTACAAATGCAATGACCCCGGCGGCTGCAGCGGCAACATCTCCTGTATTGAAGGGGGCGATTGCCCGACTTACCAGTATGATTCCTGGGTGACAGTGGTGCCGGAGATCAAGAACTTTTTCGGCATCACCGTGCCGCAATCACTACGCATTGCCCAGCTGCTGGGGTTGCCTCCTGAAACTGCCGTTACAGGCAGTCCCAACGAATACAAATACATGCTGGAACTTTGGGTTTCCCCGCAGGATCTTTTCCGCCCATGTCCCGACACCGAAATATCGGATACGGTCTGCGAAACCAGTTTCCCCATGGATGCATTCCGGATGCTCGACCTGAACAACAAGGTCAGGGCGACCGAAGGGACGGACTACGGCGTATTCAAAACCTATTCCTCCTGGTTCAACAACCGCACGAGAAATGTGTATACCACCGGTTCATCTCCCTACCCCTGGACCCGCCTCGGCTATACCTACGACTGGGGGAGCAGTAACCATAAGGGGTTGAGCGAGTTTGTCCTGCACGGCAGAAAAGTTGATAGCTCGACCATTTCGGTGGGGATCAAGTCGGTCAAGACCACGGCGGAATATTTTGCGCAATAAATTACGGCAACAGTCTGCCCTCTACAGGATCATGGGAGTAACCACGTGAACGCAGATCTCTGTACAACATACCTTGGCGTGCCATTCAGAAATCCCTTTATTCTTGCCTCGGCACCACCCACCGCCACCGGTGACATGGTGCGGCGGGCTTTTGAGGCAGGGTGGGGCGGTGCAGTGGTTAAAACCCTCATTCACGAACCGGTGCACAACCTGCCCGGCCGAGGCGATCAGTATGAATCAATGCTGATTCGAAAGGATAAATCAATGCGTAAATTTCTCCTCATCATTCTGTCTAGTGTCCTGATACTGTCCGCCTGCAACGGAGGCTCGACTCCCATCCCGCCGCGTCTCGTCATCGAGCCGGACGACGGACGCAGCCCCATCCTCAATGCCATAGCCGGTGCGACGGACAATATCCGTCTGACCATATATGAGATCACCGACCTTCAATCGGTGTCGCAAAGCCCTTCCGCTCCGGCCATCAGTGTTGCGCAAGCCCTCATCGACAAGGCGCAGAGTGGCGTGAGCGTGCGCGTGATCGTGGACCAAAATAAGTACGGAAGCGGTTCGAGCGCAAAACCGGTTCAGCAGACGGTTCAGGCCTTGCGCAATGCCGGTGTCATCGTGCATCTGAGCAGCACCGCTTTCTGCTACACCCACCAGAAGACGTTTGTCATCGATGGACCCACGGCCACCAATTCCGGCCCTTCGGGGACTGCCATCATCATGTCGCTGAACCTGATGCCAGGCTACTTCGGCGGCACGCGAGACTACGCCGTAATAACTGGTGAACCCGGCGTTGTGCAAGAGGTAAGCAACGTTTTCGATGCAGACTTCTCGCTGGTCGGTCCGCCGGTTCCATGCAGTTATGCCCTTACCCCAGCGACGACGCAACCACCCCCTTCTCCTTCAGACACACCGTTGGTGAGCGAGGTCAGTCTCTTGTGGAGCCCGGTCAACTCGAAGCCGAAGCTCCAGCAACTCATCGCCAGTGCCAAACAGTCGCTTGAGATCACTGCCGAAGAATTGGTGGACGCCGATATGGTCTGCCAGATCCAGGCCGTGGCCCAGTCGCCGGCCAAACCCCTGGTTCGCATCCTCCTGTCGGGCGATACGGGCGGCAACGCGCCGGCTGTAAAGACCCTGCTGGGCCTTGGCTTGTCGAATATTTCGATCCGGGTTATGCCGGGGCAGCCGATCACGCCAAGCCCTACTACGCCCCAAACGCCGCTCTACATGCATGGCAAGCAAGTCATTGCCGACGGCATCCAGGCTTTTGTGGGATCCGTGAACATGACCAACACTTCGCTGCTCCAGAACCGCGAGTTGGGCACGCTCTTCACTGATTCGGCCATGATAGCAAGACTTCAGTCCGCCTTCACGAGCGACTTCACAACGCCGGGCAGTTCCCTTGCGGCTCAGGCATGCACTGGCGGGTATGGATGTACTGAGATCGCTTGTCCCCCGGCGCTTTGATTGTACAACGACATCCAGATAGCCAGGCGACACATTCAGGCGGATTGCACCAGTTGCTTGACGGCGTTTTTTGACGACCGCCTGATGCATCTTTTTTTCGGGAGATCAGATGTTCACGAACAGAAGTATTGCCCATAAACTCATACTGGTTATCACGGGTTGCAGTGCCGTCGGGTTTTGTGCTGGGGTCGATGGAAGATACGTCCTATGAAACCGAGCGACTCGTCCTGCAGCCGGGGGACACCCTTTTCCTCTATACCGATGGTGTGAACGAGGCGATCAATTTCGCGGATGAACTTTACGGAGAACAGCAACTGCTGGCTGCCTTACAGTCCGGACCCCAAAAAGATCTTGTGGAAATGCTCCATAACATCCGGGAACAAGTGACACGCCACGCCAATGGCGCGCCGCAATCAGACGATGTTACCATGGTTGCGTTACAATATCGGGGAGTTGTGGCGCTTAGTATGCCATGAATCCTGGAGCATTGTTCTGCACGCCATGAGCATGTTAGAGTATGTGCGGTCGTGCGATCCGAACAGAACCTGATGGGCCATACAGTCTGGATATGCGCTAGCGTTAATCAGTCCACCAAGCGGGTTGCAGGGCATCATGCATCCTTTTGAAAGGAGTACAGAACATGCCGGTTTATGAGGTTAAACATCCCTTGATTCAGCATAAACTGGGGTTGATGAGTAGGGTTGAAATCAGCACCAAACAATTTCGTGAACTTGCATCGGAAGTGGCGCGCCTGCTTACCTACGAATCCACCAAAGATCTCGAAATCGAGGAGATCACCATTGAAGGCTGGGCTGGACCGGTTCAGGTTCAGCAGATCAAGGGCAAGAAGATTACTGTTGTGCCGATCCTGAGGGCCGGCCTGGGGATGATGGACGGGGTGCTTGACATGATCCCCAACGCGAAGGTCAGCGTGGTGGGCCTCTACCGCAATGAAGAGACCCTTGAGCCGGTGGCTTACTATGAGAAATTTACCTCAGATATGGATGAACGAACCGCATTGATCATTGACCCGATGCTTGCCACAGGCGGTTCATTGCTTGCCACCATTACAATGCTGAAAAAAACCGGCTGCAAGCGGATTAAGGGGCTCTTTCTGGTGGCAGTCCCGGAAGGAATCAAGCGGGTCACCGACGCACATCCTGATGTTGAGCTCTACGTTGCAGCCATTGATGAACGGCTGAATGACCAGGGCTACATTCTTCCGGGCCTCGGCGATGCCGGGGACAAGATCTTCGGCACCAAATAAGGAGTCCCCATGCCCGCCGCTCCTGTACCTGTCTGGCGTACTGCCTTATCCGGGGCACAGATCCTCTTTGTTGCCTTTGGCGCAACGGTGCTTGTTCCGCTCCTGACCGGCCTCAACCCCAGTCTGGCCCTGCTGGGGGCCGGTATCGGCACCCTGGTTTTTCAGGTCTGCACCAAGCGGCAGGTTCCGATCTACCTCGGTTCATCCTTTGCCTTTATTGCGCCGATTGTTGAGCATGTCGGCGGTATTCTGGCCATCGGCTCGGTGGTTGGACAAGACTATACTGAACAGCCCGGCCTGCATCGCACTCTGCTGGGGGATGGTCTGGCAGTCAACATTGTCGGCCTGTTTGGCGGGTCTCCGGTCACCACCTATGGCGAAGTTACCGGCGCACTGATGCTGACCCGCAATTACAATCCAGTGGTGATGACCTGGGCTGCCTGCTTCGCAATTCTGATGGCCTTTGTGGGAAAGTTCAGCGCGTTGTTACAATCAATTCCGCTGCCGGTTATGGGGGGTATCATGGTGCTGCTGTTCGGTTCCATTGCCGGAATCGGCCTCAAAACCATTATGGACGGCAAGGTTGATCTGATGCACCCCCGCAACCTTTGTCTGATTTCAGTCACCCTGGTCACCGGTATCGGCGGTCTCGGGGTTACCATCGGTAGCTTCAGTCTACAGGGTATTAGTCTTTGTGGTGTTCTTGCGGTATTACTCAACCAGCTGTTACCCCAGGCTCAGGTTGATCCGGCAGGTGCTAAAAGCACCGGAGAGGGATTGAAGTGACGCCTGATATTATTCTTGCCGCTATCTCAGCTTTCCTGCCGGCAGGAAAACTTGGTCAGAGCATGGGCCTTAAGACCCCTTTTCTTGGTGGCTGCTTCCTGATTACAGTCGGAACATTGTTCAGCGGCCTCTCGCCCAATCTCTGGATGCTGTTGGCGAGTCGCTTTCTCCAGGGTCTCGGCGTTGGAGCCATGGCGGCACTGGCCTATGCCATGATCCCTGCCTGGCTTAAGCCAGATGGCTTAGTCTCTGTCATCCCCGAATGTTTCTATTGGGGATCCACTACTCTAAAATCTGGATTCCCGATAAAACCCTCGGAAATGACAACTTTTCATTATTGGTGCTGAATGGTTACGAAGTAACCGGAATAATGGGGAAAGCAATGAACTCTTTAACACTGATTTTCACAGCAGCATGCCTCTTTGCCATCGCCTATCGTTTCTACGGCCTGTTCCTGGCCAACAGGGTCATGAACCTGCGGGAGGAAAGGGCTACGCCGGCCGTGCTCTACGAAGATGGCCATGACTACATGAAGACCAACAAGTACGTCCTGTTCGGCCATCACTTCGCCGCCATCGCCGCGGCCGGGCCGCTGCTCGGACCGGTGCTGGCGGCCCAGTTCGGCTTCCTGCCCGGCGCGCTCTGGATTCTGATCGGCGCGGTGCTGGCGGGCGGGGTGCATGACATGGTCGTGCTGTTTGCCTCGGTGCGGCACAAGGGGAAAAGCATCTCGGTTATCGCCGAAGCCGAGATCGGCGCAGTCACCGGCAAGGTGGCCTCTGTTGCCGTTCTGTTCATCCTGGTCCTGACCCTGGCCGGACTCTGCATTGCCGTGGTGAATGCCATGTTCAACAGCCCCTGGGGAACCTTTACCGTCTTTGCCACCATGCCGATCGCCATGATCATGGGGATCTACATGCAAAAGATCCGTCCCGGCGATATCCGGGGAGGGAGTATCATCGGCGTTGTGCTGCTGGCGCTGTCAATCTATGCCGGTCCCTACGTTGCCGCTGACCCGACTCTGGCTGCCATGTTCACATTTTCCAAGAAGCAGCTCGCCCTGATCCTCCCGGCCTACGGTTTTGCCGCCTCAACCCTGCCGGTATGGTTTCTGCTGGTGCCCCGCGACTATCTCTCCACCTACCTCAAGATCGGAACCATCAGTGCGCTGGCACTGGGGATCGTTTTCGTCCACCCCCAGCTGCACATGCCGGCTATCACTCCCTACTTCTTCGGTGGTGGGCCGATCATCCCGGGCGCCGCTTTCCCGTTCCTGTTCATCACCATTGCCTGTGGCGCCCTGTCCGGCTTCCATGCCATTATCGGCACCGGCACCACGCCGAAGATGATCGCCAACGAACGCGACATCCTCTTTGTCGGCTATGGCGCCATGCTGGTGGAAGGATTTGTCGCCATTATGGCCCTGATCGCAGCCTGCGTGCTGCTGCCGGCCGATTATTTTGCCATCAATGCCTCGCCTGCCGCATATGCCAAGCTCGGCATGGCTACGGTCAACCTGCCGGAACTGGCCCGTGAGGTCGGCGAGCAGGTACAGGGACGTCCCGGCGGCGCCGTATCCCTGGCCGTGGGCATGGCATACATTTTCTCCGCAGTACCGTTTTTGAAAGGGATGATGGCGTACTGGTATCACTTTGCGATCATGTTCGAGGCGGTCTTTATCCTGACAGCCGTTGATGCCGGTACCCGGGTGGGGCGCTATCTGCTGCAGGAGATGCTCGGCAAGGTCTATGCCTCCTTTGCCGACAATTCCTGGGCCCCCGGCATTCTCGTAACCAGCGCCCTGTTTACCTCCGCCAGGGGCTACCTGGTCTACACCGGAGATATCTCCACCATCTGGCCGCTGTTCGGCATGAGTAACCAACTGCTGGCCACCTGTGCCCTGGTTGTTGGCACCACCATGCTGATCAGGCTCGGCAAGGTGCGCTACGCCTGGGTTACAGCAGTTCCCGGCTTGTTCATGATGCCGATCTGCATGTGGGCGGGGTATCTCAACATCACCCGAAACTTCCTGCCCAGAAACTCTATCTTCTGGCAGGCCTGTCCGTAATCCTGATGGTGCTGATTACGGTCGTGTTTTTCGAGGCCTTCCGGCGCTGGTACGCACTGATGCGGATCGACAAGACGATTGTTGACAGTTACGGCGACGAGGTGCTGGCGCTGGCCAACGAAGGAAGTCGTACTGATTGACTGACCTGCAAGGGGAGGGGAGCTTTGTGGAATAACAGGTGCTGCGGTGTGCTAGTACCGCGTAACATTTAATATTTCGTTTATGGTCAACATATGGCATACTGGCGCAACTCATTCAAGGAGGCCGCCATGTCGCCAAGAT
>JABBNX010000164.1 GCA_019352135.1 Pseudomonadota bacterium | reverse complement strand
CGTGGGTAACGTTGAGCAGCACCCCCCGATCATGCCCCTTCTTGACGATCTCTGCGCCTGGGATGGACAGGCTCATGCCGATCATCAGCCCCACACCGCGCACCTCCCTGACAAACGGATACTTTTTGCCAAGCGTTTCCAGTTCACCGGTCAGGTATTCGCCAATCTCCTCGCAACGATTGAGCAGACCATCTTCCAGTATTGTCCTGACCGTGGCGATGGCGGCGGCGCAGACCAGCGGGTTGCCACCGAAGGTGGAACCGTGCGTGCCGGGAACAAAAGCGGTGGCGAATTTATCCTTGGCCAGCATCGTGCCGATAGGCGCCCCGCCGGCCAGCGCTTTGGCCAGGGTCATGATATCGGGGGTTACGTCAAAATGCTCATAGGCAAACAGCTTGCCGGTGCGCCCCATGCCGACCTGGACTTCGTCGAAGATCAACAGCAGGCCGTGGCGATCACAGATTTCCCGTACCGCCTGAAAATAGCCGGGAGACGGCATGTTGACGCCCCCTTCTCCCTGGATCGGTTCCAGCATGATCGCGCAGGTAGTGGAGGTCACAGCCGCTTCCAGCGCCGCCACATCATTGAACGGGACATGCTTGAAGCCGTGCAGGAGCGGATCAAAGAAGCGCTGCACTTTTTCCTGGCCTGTCGCCGAAACAGTGGCCATGGTACGGCCGTGAAATGAATCGGCTGCGGTAATGATCTCGTAGCGTTCCGGGCCGAACGTGTCGCGGCTGTACTTACGCGCCAGCTTGATGGCTGCTTCATTCGCCTCAGCGCCGCTGTTGCAAAAAAATGCTTTATCGGCAAAGGAGTGATTGCAGAGCAGCTCCGCCAGCTCGATCTGCTGGGGAATATGGTAGTAATTGGAGCAATGGATCAGCTCGGCGGCCTGTTTCTGCAGGGCGGCGACAACGTTCGGATGGCAATGCCCCAGATTGTTGACCGCGACTCCTCCCAGAAAATCAAGATATTCCTTGCCGTCCGCATCCCACAACCGGCACCCTTCTCCCCTGACGGGAACGATCGGGTAACGGCCATAAGTCTTCATGATGTATTTATCCGATTTTTCAATCCACTGTTGACTGTTCATTTTGTAATCTCCGTTCCGATACCGACGTCGGTGAAAATTTCGAGAAGCACGGCATGCTCCATGCGACCATCGATAATATGCGCTTTTTTAACCCCTTCCTTAAGGGCATCGGCACAACAGATCACCTTGGGAATCATGCCGCCGGTGATCGATTCTTCCTCAATCAGGCGGTGCAGGTCTGCTACCGACAGGCTCGCCAACAGTGTGCCGTTTTTATCCTTTACGCCATTTATATCGGTCAGCAGGATCAGCTTTTCGGCATTAAGGGCCGCGGCAACCCTGCCGGCCACCAAGTCGGCGTTGATGTTGTAGCTTTCCCCATCCAGTCCGACACCGATCGGTGCGATAACCGGAATATATTTCCCCTGTTCCAGCGTGGTAATCAGATCGGTGTTGACTTTGACCACATCACCGACAAAGCCGATATCAACCATCTCAACCATGCCGTCATCCCCCCTGACCTCCTGCAGCAGTTTCTTTGCCTGCAGCAGGGTGCCGTCCTTGCCGGAAAGCCCAACGGCACGACCGCCATGTTGATTGAGGTAGCCGACGACCTCTTTGTTAACCTGCCCCGCCAGCACCATTTCGACCACCTGCATCGTTTCGGCATCGGTTACGCGCATACCGCGCACGAACTCGGACACGATGCCGTAGCGTTTCAGCGTGTCGTTGATCTGCGGACCGCCGCCATGAACGATAACGGTGTTAATTCCCAGAGACTTGAGCAGAACAATATCCAGGGCAAACGACTCCTTCAGCTTTTCGTCTGCCATCGCATGACCGCCATACTTTATGACAAAAGTCTTTCCGGAAAAACGCCGAATGTACGGCAACGCCTCCATCAACGTATTCGCTTTTTCGATTAACTGTTTCATCGTTTAATTTCCCGTTCCCAATAGGAGTGTCGAAACCGCTGCCAACGCTTCGTCCAGCTTATCCGGCCGGCTTCCACCCGCCTGGGCCAGTTCCGGCTTGCCGCCGCCACTGCCGCCAATGATCGGCGCAATCTGTTTAACAATATCACCGGCCCTGATTGAACCGCTCAAGCTTTTCGTAACGGCTACCAGCAGATTTGCCTTGCCGCCGATGGCGGCACCAAGCGCAATAACCCCCTCGCCGATGCGATCTTTCAACGTGTCGGACAGGTCCCGCAGCGCCTTAATATCCTCCACCTGCACCTGTACGGCCAGCAACCTGACGCCATTCACCACGGTCGTTTGTGTCAGCAGGTCTCCGGAAGCGACAACATTCAGTTTGGCCTGCAGCGCTTCTATTTCACGCTGCAGCTCCCTCTGGCGTGCCAGCAGTTTTTCGAGCCGGTCGCGCGAATTGCCCGCTTCCGCCTTGAGCAACGCAGCGATGTCTCGCTGTTCATCCTCCATCTGCCGGACAAAACCAAGCGCCCCGGTTCCGGTCAGCGCTTCGATACGACGTACCCCGGCAGCAATCCCCGCTTCCGAAACGATCTTGAACAGACCGATATCACCGGCAGCCCGCACGTGAGTCCCCCCGCAGAGCTCCATACTGACATCTCCGACCCTAACGACGCGAACCGAATCACCGTACTTCTCGTCAAAGAGCGCTGTGGCACCCGCCTCAATCGCTTCGGCGATATTCATCTCGCGAGTCACTACCGGGTCATTTGCCATGATGAACCTGTTCACAATCGTTTCAACCTGGCGCAGCTCTTCGTCCGTCACAGCGGAAAAGTGGGTAAAGTCAAAACGGAGACGGCCCTGCGACACCAGCGAACCGGCCTGTTTGACATGATCGCCTAATACTTGGCGCAGTGCGCTCTGCAGCAGGTGCGTCGCGGTGTGATTGCGGCAGGTGGCGTCGCGTTCACTTCGTGACACCTTCAGATCGGCGGCATCGCCGATTTTCACGATCCCTTCTGTCACGACAGCATGGTGTACGACCATATCGACGAAGGGGCGGCTCACCGTCGCGACCTCCAGATGCGCGTTACCGGTCGAAACTGTCCCGCAGTCACCTTTCTGCCCACCCGAATCGCCATAGAACGGGGTCCGTTCCGTGATCAGCGCAACCGAATCTCCGGCGACAGCCGATTCAACAGAAATTCCGTCCCGGATAATTGCCAACACCGGAGCATAGATCGACATTTCGTCATACCCGACAAACGTGCCGCGCACCCCGCTGCTGTGAAGCTCTTTATACACCTGGGCAATGCCCTCTTCACCGGAGCCTTTCCAATGCTCACGGGCCTGCGCCCGCTGTCGTTCCATACAGAGATCAAAGCCGGCTTCATCGATCGTAAACCCTTCGGCCTCGACAATATCGCCGGTCAGGTCGGTCGGAAAGCCATAGGTATCATACAGCTTGAACAGGACATCACCCGGGATGATATTTTTGCCGGCGCTCCGCAGAGCAGCGACCTCATCATTGAGAATAGCCAGCCCCCGGTCCAGGGTTTCGGCAAAGCGCTGCTCCTCTGCAAGGACAACCTTCTTGATATACTCTTCGCGTTCCTGCAGTTCCGGATACGCATTCCCCATCATCTCGCGCACCGCATCAACCATGTGATAGAGCATCGGCTCCGCACAACCAAGCATTTTGGCGTGGCGGGCAGCCCGGCGCATGATGCGACGCAATACATAGCCGCGCCCTTCATTGGAGGGGAGTGCGCCGTCGCAGATCAGGAACGTCACCGCCCTAGCATGATCGGCGATTACCCGCATCGAGACGTTGTCCTTGTCATCGACACCGTAACGCTTGCCCACCAATCGCTCGATGTGGCGGATTATCCCCTGCAGTATGTCGATGTCGTAGTTGGAGGTAACCCCCTGCATCACCGCTGAAACGCGCTCCAGTCCCATGCCGGTATCAACCGACGGCTTCGGCAGCGGTGTCAGAGTGCCGTCGCTCGAGCGGTTAAACTGCATGAAGACGTTGTTCCAAATTTCCATGTACCGGTCACATTCGCAGCCTACCGTGCAATCCGGGCTCCCGCAGCCGACCGCGGCACCCTGATCATAGAATATTTCGCTGCAGGGACCGCAGGGGCCGGTGTCCCCCATCGACCAGAAATTATCCTTCTCGCCAAAGCGGAAAATCCGCTCACGCGGGACTCCTTCCTGAATGTGCCAGATGTCGGCGGCCTCATCATCATCGGTATAGACCGTCACATAGAGGCGATTTTTGTCAATCTTCAGCTCTTTGGTCAGAAACTCCCAGGCGTAGGCGATCGCTTCTTTTTTGAAATAATCGCCGAAGGAAAAATTCCCCAGCATTTCAAAGAATGTATGATGACGGGCCGTCCGGCCAACGTTTTCCAGGTCATTATGTTTGCCCCCTGCACGCACGCATTTTTGCGAACTGGCTGCCCGGTAATAACCGCGATCCTCCAGCCCCAGAAAACAGTCCTTGAACTGGTTCATGCCGGCATTGGCAAACATCAGCGTCGGATCGCTCTTAGGCAGAATCCCCGAACTGGGAACAATCGTGTGCCCCCGGTCAGCAAAATATTGCAGAAAGCATGTTCGAATTTCTGTACCTGTCATTGATGCCCTCGTTTTGGTTATATGTATCGCCGCGATAGTCTCGCGGAAAAACCGGAATTCATTCTTCAGCCCTCAAAGCCCGCATAATCGCGGAAAACCCGAACCCGCGGCGTTGCAAAAAACCGACTACGCGTCTTTTGTCGCGATCGCTCGCCGCAGAATAGGAAAATCCGGGGTAGCGTCGCTCTGCCGCCGACCTGGCCTCGGAAAGTTCATCACTCTCCGCCAGGAGAGGTGCAAGGGTTTCATCAACGACCTCAGGGGAAAATCCTCTGCGGCGCATCTCCATACGCAGGCGGGCACCGTAATAACGACCCGAGGAAAGCGCCGATTCTGCAAATCGTTCGGCGTAGCGCCTGTCATCCAGCCACCCCTCCCGCTGCAGGCGTGTAATCACCGCTTCGAGATCCACCCCGGTCATTTCCCGCGCTGCCATCTTTCGCCTTATTCTGGCAACGGTATAATCTCGACCGGTCAGCAGCCGTAAAGCATACTGGTACATCTGGTCAGGCGTCAACGGCTCAGTATTTCTCAATATCAAGCTTGTCCGGCTCTGCAGCGGGGTCATCGGGGCTATTTTCAAACCCCTCCCAGGAAGCGTCCGAGGTTGATGAAATACCGGAAATTTTGAGGGCAAAATCATCAGGATTCGAGCTCTGACGAAGCGCTTCTTCATAGGTTATCAGTTTGTTTGTATAAAGCCGCATCAGCGACTGATCAAAGGTCTGCATACCATAGGTGACAAAACCCTGTGCAATAGCGTCATTCAACTGTTTGGTCTTGTCCTTGTCATCAATGCACTCTCTGACACGTGCGGACGCCAGCATAACCTCAACCGCCGGAACACGCCCCTTGCCGTCTGACTTTGGCACCAGCCGCTGGGAAATTACCCCCTTGATAATGCTTGCCAGCTGGATACGAACCTGGCGTTGATGATAGGGTGGAAAAACACCGATAATACGGTTGATCGTTTCCGCAGCATCCATCGTGTGCAGGGTGGACATAACCAGATGGCCGGTCTCGGCGGCGGTCATCGCCGTTTCGATCGTTTCATAATCGCGCATTTCTCCAACCAGGATTACGTCAGGATCCTGGCGCAACGCCCCTTTCAGGGCGGCAGAGAAGGTGGGTGTGTCGGTGCCGACCTCGCGCTGACTGATGATGCTCTTGTTGTCGCGATGCAAAAATTCAACCGGGTCCTCAATAGTGATAATGTTGCAGGTACGCTGGCTGTTGATGCAGTCTACCATGGCCGCAAGGGTGCTCGACTTGCCGGAACCGGTTGTCCCGGTCACCAGGATCAACCCCCGTTCCTCCCGGCAGATTTTCTGCATGACCGGCGGCAGGTTGAGCCCTTCCAGCGTCGGAATAATAAAGGCAATCGAACGAAAAACCATTGCGACAGTGCCACGTTGACGGTAGACGCTGACCCTGAATCTTCCCAACCCCGGCACGGCATATGCCAGATCGACTTCAAAGTTTTCCTCAAACATGCGCCGTTGACGATCATTCATCATTGACATGGCGGTGTCGGAAACGAAGTCGGGAGACAGGCGCGCCGCGTTGGGGATCGGGTGCAGTCGGCCATCAATCCGTACGATAGGTGGCAGACCGGTCTTGATGTGAATATCGGAACCCTTGGCCTTAAACGCAATTGTGAGTATCTCGTTCAGTTCCACAGCCTACCTCCGTTGCTATGCCGCCTTATCGGCCTTATTAGCCTTGTCAGGTACCGGTGCCGGCTTGAGCAGATCCATCAGCGTGCTTTCAATTTCAGCCAGCGTTTCAGGATGTTCGGTCAACCATGTGCGTGAATTTTCGCGCCCCTGGCCGATCCGCTCTTTGCCGTAGGAGTACCAGGCGCCGCTCTTTTCTACGATATTTTTATCAACGGCCAGATCGAGCACATCGCCGGTGCGAGAGATACCTTCACCATAAAGGATATCGAATTCGACTTCCTTGAATGGCGGTGCAACCTTGTTTTTGACAACCTTTACCCGGGTGCGGGAACCGATGATCTGGTCGCCCTGCTTCAGCGTGGCGATCTTGCGGATGTCCATACGAACCGAAGCATAGAATTTAAGAGCGTTACCACCGGTAGTTGTTTCCGGGTTGCCAAACATGACACCGATTTTCATACGGATCTGGTTGATAAAGATCACGCAGCAGTTTGACTTGCTGATGATACCGGTCAGCTTGCGCAAAGCCTGGGACATCAGGCGGGCCTGCAGTCCCATATGGGAATCGCCCATGTCCCCTTCGATCTCGGCCTTGGGTACCAGGGCAGCCACCGAGTCAACAACGAGTACGTCAATCGCGCCGCTTCTTACCAGCGTTTCAGCAATTTCCAACGCCTGTTCGCCGGTGTCCGGCTGAGAAACCAGCAGGTCATCGGTTTTAACGCCCAGCTTGCGGGCATAGCCGATATCGAGGGCATGCTCGGCATCCACAAAGGCGGCAATTCCCCCGGTTTTTTGTGCCTCAGCAATTATATGCAGCGCCAGCGTCGTTTTTCCTGACGATTCCGGGCCATATATCTCGATCACCCTGCCGCGCGGAACACCGCCGACTCCCAGAGCCATGTCAAGCGATATGGCGCCGGTAGAAATAGCTTCCACCCCCGGAAGTGCCTCGTCATTGCCGAGCCGCATAATGGCTCCCTTGCCGAACTGCTTCTCAATCTGACTCAGGGCCAGTTCAATCGCCTTGTTTTTCTCGATCGCGTTGTTTTTCTCAGCCATAAGTAGGTATCTCCTGAAGAATGGGGTGTGTAGATTAAAAGGATAGAAAAATAACATATTCACCGGATGTATCGCAAGGTTTTATCTAACCATCCAGGGCGATTGCTTCAATGTTCGCTTTTACCAGTAATTAATCATCAGGTCAGGGC